>JBKGZE010000250.1:0-4377 GCA_046545735.1 Gemmatimonadota bacterium
TCGCCGGGGAGCCAGGGCAGATCCGCGACCCGGGCGTCCACCGCGGTCAGGCGCAGGTCGAGCCCCAGCCCGCCCAGCTCGGGGTCCCACACACCGTCGAGGTTCGCCAGCCGCGACCCGCCGAACGTGGCGCTGTCCACCCGGAAGGCCAGCGCGCCGTCGATGATCCGGAGCCGGGCGTCCCTGACGGCGACCGCCCGCTCCACCTGCCCGGTGCCGGTGTCAGGGAGGACCAGCACGGCCTCCGCACCGGCCACATCGAAAACGGGGCCGTCCACCTCCGGCCCGCTCAGCGTGGCGCTCGCGATCCGGGCGTCCAGGGAGCGGGCCTCGTACCGCGCATCGAGAAGGTCGAGGAGGACGTAGCCGCCTTCGATCCGAGCGTCCCGCATCCGGATGGCCACCCCGTCCTCCTCCGCGTCCGCGCCCGGCTCCTCCTCGAAGAAGGACGCCAGCGGGCGGTCGTAGTTCCACGCGTCCTCGCCCGTCTGGATCAGGCGCACGCGCGGCGACTGGGCGACGGCGTTCGTGAGCAGGACCCCGCCGTCGGGGCCGGCACCGGGCAGCACCGAGACCGCCACGCGCGGCGCCAAGAGGAAGGACTCACCACCGCCGTCGCGCCAGTCGACGTCCCGCGCCGTCACCCGCAGCGTCCGGTAGCGACGGGTCTCGATCGGCTCCAGTCGCGCCGCCACCTCCTCCTCGACTCCCCGCGGATCGAAGTCCTGCAGCAGGGCGGCGTCGCCGCCGTCCTGGAGGCTGAGCCACAGGACGAGGACGACAGCCGCGAGGACCAGGGCGGCCACGACGCTGGTCGGGAAGCGGGAAGCGGATGACTCGGTCATGGCTCAGAAGGCCTGCCCGACGGCGATGTGCAGAGTCAGCCGCTCCCAGAACGTGGGGTCGGCGCCCGTGAACTCGTCCGCGATCCGGACCAGGTCCCCCGACTGCCCCGCCTCGGTGGCGTACAGCGCGGCCGTGGGCGGGGGGTTGGGGTTGTATCCGAGATCCACCCGGATCGGGCCGACCGGCGTCTGGATGCGGAGCCCGGCGCCGGGCGTGATCCGCCACTCGGAGTTCATCTCCCAGACGGGTTCCAGGCTCACGGTGCCCGCGTCCACGAACACGGCCAGCCGTACCAGGTCCCGGAGCACGGGGGAGGGGAACCGTGCTTCGACGCTCGCCACGCCCACCGATGTCCCGCCCGTGGGGAAGAAGTCCACGGCAAGGCTGTCCGCCACGCCGGTCGGGTCCAGGGAGTCCGGGTCGACGCCCTCGTTGTCCACCAGGTAGAGGCCGGGCCCCAGGCCGTGGCGGTCGTAGCCGCGAACGCTGCCAGCGCCCCCCGTGAAAAAGCGCTCCTCGGGCGGTATGAAGTCGCGGGGCCCGAGCGAGGCGCGGGTCAGGAAGGATCCGAGCCGCGCGAACCCGGCGATCACCCAGCCGCCGCCCACCGAGCGGTAGACGGCGGCCTCGGCCGTCGCCCGGAGGAACTCGAAATCCGAAAACAGCAGGGGGGTGGTCCAGTCCGCGGTCGACCGCAGGGTGTAGCCGGACGTGGGGTCCAGAGTGGCGTTCGTCCGATCGCGTGTCCAGCTGAGGCTCAGAGCGTTGTACGTGCGCGCCCCACGCAGACGGTCGACCTCCTCCGCGGAGCAGGCCCGGAACTCGAAGCAGTAGAGGATCGGGACCGCCTCGGTGTCCCGGTACTCTCCCGCCAGACCCACCGTGTACCGGTCCCGCGAGCGGGACCGCCGAGCCACGGTCACCTGTCCGCCGTAGGCCGTCCGCCGATACAGCCCCGGTTCCGACTGCCGCTCGGCGTAGGCGCCGGCGGTGAGCTGGTTTCGGGACGATAGGAAGTGCGGCTGCGTGAAATCCGTGGCCAGCCGGTAGTCCAGCCGGTCCCCCGAAAGCTCGGTCTCCTGACCGGCCGGACACAGACTGCCCAGCCCCGACAACGGCTCTCCCAGCCCGATCCGGCTGAGCGACCCCGAGACCCGCAGGTTGCGCGCGCCGCCCAGGACCCACCGGTCCGTCCACTCCGCCTGGGCACGGAAACATTCCACGCTGCCCCAGCCCGCCTGGCCCTCGATGACGTGCTCCGGTGCCTCCGACAGCGCGACCCGCACGGTTGCTTGGGTGCTGTCGTCGCGGCTGAGTTGGAGCGAGTCGGGAGCCACGGCCACCGACGCGAATCGCACGATGTCCAGGTCGTACAGGTTCCGTTGGCTCTCCCGCAGCTCCCGCAGCCGGAGCAGATCGCCGTCCTCGAACGTCAGCTGCCGAAGCACATCTTCACGTCCCAGCTCCTCCAGGCCATCCGTGAGAATCGAGTCCACCATCACCCGCGGACCCGGAACCGCCGCCAGCCAGACCGTCGCCCGATCCTGCACCGTGTCCACTGCGTAGTTGCGCAGTACGTCCGCGTACGCGTGCCCCTCCACCCGGAGCGCCTCCACAACCATTTCCGCCGACGCCACGAACTCGCTCAGGTCCAGGAGGTCCCCCGGCTGGAGCGGGAGCTCCGCCGCCAGCGAGTCCGGATCCGCGATCCCCTCCGTGCCTTCCACCGCCACCGTATCCAGCAGGATCGGGTCGCCGCGTCTCACTACGAACCGGAGCTGGATCGGCCCCCCGGACTCCCCGACCTCCTCGATCTCCGGCACCACACGCGTCCCGAAATAGCCGTTCTGCCTGTAGAACGCCTCGAGTCGCGCAAGGTCCTCACCCACCGTCCGCATCTGCACCCGCCCGATGCGACGGCCCCAGTCGGTGCCGGGGAAGCAGAACGGGAAGATCCCCAGCAGAGAACAGCCCGTCTCCTCCGTCTCCGTGAGATCCGCCAGCGTGTCGGCGCGGAAGGGTTCCGCGTTCACGAACGTGAGATCCTCGATCTCCCGGCCATCGTATTCCGCCACCTGCGGGTACACCTCGGCCACCCGGGGACGGGCACACGCCGCCACCGTCACCGCCACAACGGCCAGCAAGGCAAGTCTCGTCCCGCTCACGGTGACTGTACCAGGGCGCATCGGATCTCGTGGAATCTGGACGACTCGCTCCCCCCACCCGCAAGGCATACGCCACCCGGGCGTCTCCCGGCACCCTGGTACCTTTCTTGCCCGCCGTTTCCCGTAATGATCCTCTGCTCGCTCAGACCCGACGCACCGTGAGCCGCACCTGCCTGCCCACGCTGACCCTCGCACTTTCCACCGCCTTCTACCTCGCGGCCTGCGGCGATGAGCCCCAGGACGCCGACGCCGCCGGCAGGGAAGACATCACACTCCCGCAGCCCTCGTTCCCGGCCGTCTCGGACTCCCTTCTCGCGGCCGGAGCGCGAGACGCCTGGCCCAGTCACGGCGGGGGACTCGCCAATCAGCGCTTCTCCCCGCTTGATCAGATCCACCGCGACAACGTCGCGTCCCTCGTTCCCGTCTGGATCCATTCCACCGGAATCGAGGGGGCCCTCGCCACCACCCCCATCGTGGTGGACAACACCCTGTATGCCACCACCGCACGCGGACGCGTGCTGGCCCTCAACGCGGCCACGGGAGAAGAGCTCTGGCGCCACGAGCCTGCGCTCGGCCCGGTCACCCTCTGTTGCGGCCCGATCAACCGAGGCGTAGCTGTCTACGACAACATGGTTTATGTCGCTTCACTTGATGCTTCACTTGCAGCACTCGACGCCCGGACCGGCGACCTGGAATGGCGAGCGCGGCTCGCGGACCCGGCCGACGGCTACAGCGCGGTCATGGCCCCGCTCGCGGCCGACGGGCGCGTCTTCATCGGCGTGGCGGGACAGCACTACGGCATCCGCGGATTCCTGGCGGCAATCGACGCCCGCTCGGGGGAAGAGCTGTGGCGCTGGCACACGATTCCGTCGGAAGAGGCGGGCGGGTGGTGGGGTGAGTGGCGCGAGACCGATCCCTTCGGCACGCCGCTGAACCGGGACATAACGGAAGAGCGAGCGGACAGCGCCGACACAGCCGGGAGCTGGGAGGTGGGTGGGGGCGGACTCACGACCACGCCCGCCTACGACCCCGCCACCGGGCGGCTGTTCGTGAACGTGGAGGGGCCGGCACCGGTGGTGGCCGGCTCCATCCGCCCGGGCGACAACCTGTACACGGGGTCGATGGTAGCGCTGGACGCCGCCAGCGGAGAGAAGGTGTGGCATACCCAGTACCTGCCACACGACGTCTGGGGCCTCTCAGGCGGGAGCCCCCCGTTCCTGTTCGACCGCGGAGACGACCGCTACGTAGCCTTCGCGGGCCGGACCGGCTGGATCTACGTCTTCCACGCGGAGACCGGCGACCCGATCCTCCGGTCGGACAATTTCGTCCCGCAGGAGGCGCTCTTCCGCCGCCCGCCCGCCGGCGA
>JBKGZE010000251.1:0-4375 GCA_046545735.1 Gemmatimonadota bacterium
CGCCAGGGACGGGAAGGTGAGCCCGGTCGCCAGTGCCCAGAAGGGGACGAGCGCGAAGATGGCCGCGGCGCCGGGGAGCAGCGGGATCGCGGCAAGGCTGCCCGCGAGGACCAGTGTCCCGGCGCGCACGATCCACCGCTCGCCGAAGCGACGCGTCAGCCTACCCACGAGGAGCCCGCGGACCACCACCGTCGTTCCACCTGCCATGGCGAAGACGAGGCCCAGGTCCCGGGCGTCCATGCCGTGGGCCCGCTCCGCGTACAGCGCCAGCACGGCGGTCATGGCGGTGAACGACATGATCGACAGGAAGTAGACCAGCAGGAGGAGGCCGAAGGGGAAGCTCACCAGCGTGATCACCCAGCCCCGGAGCGTCGCCGCCTGCGCGCGGGCCGGCGGCTCCGCTTGCGAGCGGTCCCGGGTCTCGGTGTGGGACCCGGCTTGGGGCGCGGTCGGCGAACCGGGCGCGAGGCTGCGGGACTCCGGGAGGTAGAAGATGGCGGCGAGGCCGTTGACCACGCAGAGCCCGGCGGCGATGAAGCCGGGTACGGAGTATCCGAACTCGCTGAAGTAGCCGCCGATGGCGGGACCCACGAGGACGCCGAGGCCGGACGCGGCGCCGAGCATTCCGAGCCCGTGGGCCCGGTCCTCCGGGCCGGTGGTGTCGGCGACGTACGCCTGCGCCACGGCGATGGTCCCGCCGGCGGCGCCGGCGGCGATGCGGGAGACGAACAGCGCCGCGAGAGACTCGGCGAAGCCGAAGATGAGGTAGGAGACGGCCGATGCGAAGAGGCCTGCGATGATGAAAGGTCGTCGGCCCAGCCGGTCGGAGACCCGCCCCCAGATCGGCACCGCCACGAACTGCATGGCCGAGAAGGAGGCGATCAGCAGGGTCACCTCGAAGGGCGACGCCCCGAACTCCTCGGCGTAGTACGGCAGGAGCGGGAGCACGATCCCGAATCCCACCATGTCCACCAGGACGGTGGCGAAGAGGATGGCGAGGCGGGACGTATTGAGCATCGGTCTGTGGTTCGGGACCGGGGAGAACTGTTCGGTGGGAAACGCTTGTACGGCGGGGCGGAGCGGCCTACATTCGACCGGTCCACTTCCCTCGACAGCCATGCTTCGCCGCTCTCCGACCAGCGCACCCGACTTCCAGGAACGATACGATGTCCTTCTCGACATCGGTCGGATCCTCACGGGCACCCTCGAGCCTGCAGAGCTGTACCGGACCATCTACGAGCAGGCGAGCCGGGTGCTCGAGACCACGGGCTTCTACATCTCCCTCTACGACCCGGAAACGGACCTGGGGACCGTGGTGTTCTACGCGGACCGTGGCGTGATCGAGCGTCCGGGCACAACCTACCGGGGCTCGGAAAGCCGCGCCATACGTGAGCGCGCGCCGATCCTGGAAGATCTGAGCCAGCCGGAGCGGGCGATCATGCTCCTGGGTCCCGAGAGCGACCAGGAGGTGACCCGATCGGTGATCGCGGCGCCGATGATCCGCGACGACGAGGTCCAGGGCGTCATCAGCGCGCAGAGCTACCGGGCGGGTGCCTACTCGGAGGCGGATCTGGAGCTTCTGGCCGCCATCGCGGGGCTGGCGGCCGTGGCGGTTTCCAACGCGCGGGCCATGAAGGAGCTCGAACGGCAGCGGCGGGAGTCGGAGCGGCTGGAGGAGGTGGGCCGGGCGCTCACGTCGTCGCTGGACCTCGACCAGGTGCTCCAGCGCATCGTGACGGCCACCCGCGAGCTGGTGGAGGGGGACGGCGCGGGAGTCTGGCTCGTGCGCGAGGACGGGCGCGCCGAGCTCGCCCTCACGGCCGGCGAGCTGGCCCTGCCGGCCGGCAGCAGGATCACGGTCCCCGAAACGCTGCACCGCCGGCTGGTGGACACCGGCGGCCCGATCGTGGTGGACCGACGGGCGCCGGCTCCCGACCTGCCCCCCGGGATCCTCGGCATGCTACACGCCCAGTCGGCCATCGCCGTGCCCATGCTCGCGGAGAATCGTCTCATCGGGGCCCTCTCGGCCAGCCACATGGAGGAGCGGTCCTACTCCCCCGACGTCGTTCGGCTCCTGCAGCGGCTCGCCTTCCACGCCGCCGTGGCCGTCGCCAACGCGCGGCTCCACGAGCAGGTGCGCGCGCTTTCGCTGACCGACCCGCTCACCGGGCTCCCGAACCGGCGGCACATGGACATCATCCTCGAGAAGGAGTTCGCCGCCGCCGAGCGAGGCCGGAGCCTCACGGTCGTGCTGTTCGATCTGAACGACTTCAAGCAGTACAACGATACGGCGGGGCACCAGGCCGGCGACGGCGTGCTCCGCCGCTTCGGCGCCATCCTGGCCGAGGAGAGTCGGGCCATGAACCTGGCGGCGCGCTACGGCGGCGACGAGTTCATCTCGATCCTGTCCGACACGGGCCGGGAGGGAGGACTGTCCCACGCCCGGCGAGTGATGGACGCCGTGGCCGCTGCCCCCGAGATGGGGTCGGTGACGGTCAGCGCCGGTGTGGCCGTGTACGAACCCGGCATCCGCAGCGTGGCCGAGCTGATCGAGCGGGCCGACGCGGAGCTGTATCAGGCCAAGTCGAGCCGCGACGGCGTGATCGCATCGTAGCTGTCCCATCCAGCCATGGCCCGCGCGGCCGCGCGGGATCATACTTCCCGTATGTACGCACACGAGCGGTACACGATCGGTGTTCGCGAGGGTCGGGCGCAGTACGGGGAGCCGCCGCGGCCTGCGGAAGCGTTTCCTGGAGAGGAGGCGCTCCTGGACCTGGCGGCGGCGCCGACGGCGGAGCTCGAGACCATCCTGGCGCGCTTCGTGGTGCTGCGGGCGTGGACGCTCGAGTTCACCGGGGCGGCCCGGCCGGTGGTGGACCACGCGGTCCAGGCGGCCTACGAGCACCTGGCGGCGCTCGACCCCGAGGACCCGGAGGTGACGGTGCTCCTGTCGCTGGTGGGTAGCGGCACATGGTCGGTCGCGCTGCTGGAAGCGGCGGCCGGGGAAGCGGAGGCGGCCGGTCACCGCCACGGGGCCCGCGCGCTCCGGCAGGCCGTGCACCGGGCCCGTTGGGCCGCGGCCGGATACCCGCCGCCGACGCCGTCTTGACCGGCGCGTTCACGGCGGTGGAGCGGCGGGCGCTTTCGGCCGCCCTCGCCGAGGGGCGCGATCCGGTGTGTCCGGCCTGCGGCACGCCCCTGGCGCGGCGGCCCGTCCGCCCTTCGCGGCAAGTTTCCTACGTACGACGGCGGGTCTGGCTCCTGTGCCCGTCGTGCCGGCGTGCGGGGGCCGTGGACGTGCGCGAGGACCCGCTCAGAGGGGGCGGGCGACCATGATCCCGTCCTGGCCCCCGATCCCGAGGATCCGGGTGGCCAGCGGCTCCTCGCTGATCTCGAGCGACTTCCCCACCAGCGGCGCGTGCATGAGGTGGAGCCGCCCGTCCAGCCAGATGGCGAAGCCGGTGTGGGCCACGTCCAGGCCTTCCACGCTGCTGGTGGCGGCGATGATGTCGCCGTCCCTGATCCCCCGAACGACCTCGCCGATCCGGTCCTCGGGGATGTAGGCCCGCTCGCGGCGGCTCAGCCGCTCCTCGATCCTCCGGATCTCCGCCACCCGCCCGGGGTGGTCCACCAGGCTCGGGTACGCGTCGGCGTTCGTGGACATGAAGTCGATCGGTTCGTCGTCCACGCGCCCCCCCAGCTCGGCCGTGACGTCCCGCACCAGCCCCAGCTCCGCGTTGTCGTGGATCCATTCGCTGAAGTAGTGGAGCCGGCTGGGATAGCCGTCGATCTCGCCCTCGCGGTAGCGGATGCGCCGGAGCTCGCGGGCGTAGGCGTCGAAGTCGCCCCCACCGTCCCGGATGAGACGTGCGAGCGCGAGTACGCTCTCGACGTACGTCACGCAGTCGAGCTCCCGCAGGTTGATCACCAGCCGCTCGGGATCGCCGAGCTCGAGCGTGTGCGGCGTGTACGGGTTGCCGACGAACCGGCGGCCGGTCCGGACGATGATGTCGCCCAGGGCCAGGGTGTCGAGGCGCCGCTCCCGCGCCCAATTCATGGTTTCCCGGAAGATCCGCAC
This sequence comes from Gemmatimonadota bacterium, assembly GCA_046545735.1. Lineage (GTDB taxonomy): Bacteria > Gemmatimonadota > Gemmatimonadetes > Longimicrobiales > RSA9 > JAWVYT01. The sequence continues at coordinate 4,079 of JBKGZE010000251.1, forward strand.
GTCCTCTGGAGTGTAGACCACGTCACCCGCCGCGATTGCGGAGTCGGGCGCCGTGGAGTCGCGGCCGGGCGCCACGGGGCCACCCACCAGAGCGTCGCCGTCCGGCCCCTCCACCACCGCCTCGGTGCGGGCTCCGCTTTCCACCGCCGCCGCGCGGCGCTCCGGGTCGAGGGCCCGGTCTGCCAGGAACCAGCCGATGGCGACGAGGAGCCCCAGGAATGCGAGTGCGTATGCGTGTGGTTTGCCCATGATACGGCGCTGGAAGTGCAAGGCGCGTTCCCGCCGCCCGTGCGGCGG
>JBKGZE010000252.1:0-4373 GCA_046545735.1 Gemmatimonadota bacterium
TCTCGAGGGCGCGGCCGCGGCCGACGATCCGGGGTAGGCGGACGGTGCCGCCGTAGCCGGGGATGACGCCGAGCTTGACCTCCGGGAGCCCGAACCGGGCGCGGTCGGAGGCGACGCGGAGGTGGCACGCGAGCGCCAGCTCCAGCCCGCCGCCGAGGGCGTAGCCGTTGACGGCGGCCACGACCGGCTTTCCCAGCCGCTCCAGCCGACGGAACGCCTCCTGTCCCTTGCTCGAGACGCCTATCCCGTCGATGGGCCCCATCTTCGCGAGCTCGGCGATGTCGGCACCGGCGACGAACGCCTTCTCCCCTTCCCCGGTCACGACGACGCCGGCGACGGTGTCGTCGTCGGCCAGCTCCCGGAAAGCGGCGTCCAGTTCGCCGATGGTCTCGTCGTTGAGTGCGTTCAGCTTGTCGGGGCGGGCGACGACCACGCGTGCGCGGTCGTCCGCGCGCTCGACCCTGATGGTGTTGAAATCGGCCATGGCTCGACTCTGGGGGTTGTGGGTGGATGGACGGGCAGGAATATAGGAGCCGCGGCGGCGGCTCTCAATCGCGACCGTACACCGCGCCCTCCATCATCCGGTCCGGATCGAACCACCGGCGGGCCGCGGCCTTGACATCGTCGCGGGTCACGGCCCGGACCCGCGCCTCGAAGGTCCGGATCTCCTCCAGCCCCTGGCCCAGCATCAGGGCTCCCGTGAGCTGGGACAGCTGGGCGGCGTTGGTCTGCGTGCGGATCTGCCACGCGCCGACTGTGTAGTTCCGGGCCCGCTCCAGTGCGGCCTCGGATGGCGGCTCGTCGCGGATGCGGAGCAGCTCGTCCCGCAGGCGCTGCCGGGCCTCCGCGGCCCGGTCGGGGGAAGTGGCGATGTAGCCCACGAACGCGCCGCCGTGCCGTCGCGTCAGTGGGAAGGCGTTCACGGTGTACGCCAGCGAGCGCCGGCTCCGGAGCTCCTCGAAGAGGCGGTTGCCCAGCCCGCTGATGGCGTTGGCCAGGACCTGGAGGGCGATACGGTCGTCGTCCTGGCGGTCCGGGCCGGGGAACGCCACCGCCAACGCCGTCTGGGCCCGGTCACGGTCGACGGTGCGGGCCACCGGCTCGGTGGGCCACGCGGGACGGGGCTCCCGCAGCCGGATCGCACGGGTGGGTGTGCCCACGGCGGCCGCCACCGCCTCCGCCACGCGTGCCGGGTCCACGTCCCCCACCACGTACACCCACGGCTCGGCGAGCTCCGCCGCGTGCCAGCTTCGGAGCGCCCCGGCATCGAGTCGGGGGACGGCGTCCGCCACCTGGTCGGGCCCGAAGCCGTACGGGTGACCGCCGAACGCGGCCATCAGCAGGAGCCGGAGCGGATAGCGGTACATGTCGTCCCGGAGCTGCTGCAGGTCCGCCAGCAGCACGTCGCGCTCCCGCGCCACCTCCTCCTCCGGGAACGACGGACGGAGCGCCACCTCGGTGAGCAGCTCGAAGCCGGCCCGGAAGTGCTCGGAAGGGACGGTGAGCGACCACGAGAGGAGATCGGACCCGGCCGATGCGCCAATGGCGCCGCCCAGCGCCTCGGATTCCCGGGCGATCCGCGCCGCCGATCGCGAAACCGTTCCCTTCACGGACGACCGCATCATCAGACCCGTGATCCCGGCGGAGTCCACCTCTTCGTGCAGAACCCCACCCCGGCGCGTCACGGACATGGACACGAGCGGCGCTCGGGACCGGGGCATCACCACGAGGCGGCCGCCGTCCAGGTCGTACTGCAGGATCCCATCCTCCGCGCGCGCCCCTCCCGGCACCACCGGCGCCGGCACAGTGAGCGCTCCGGCGCGCTCGACGGCCTCGGCCGCCGCCACCCGGGTACCCGCCCACCCCTCCGGCTGGCCCGTGGCTCCGACCCCGTCACCGTCCCGCAGCACGCCGGGCAGGTCGGCGTCGGCCCACCCGATGGCGTCGGCCTGCTCGGGCCGGTAGACCAGGAGGGTCATGTCGTCGGGGTCCAGGTGCAGGCCGGCCACCCGGCGGACCTCGCCGGCGTCGAGGGTCCGGATCCGCTCGAAGAACGAGCCCATCAGGCGCCAGCCGCCCAGCGCCTCCCACTCCGCGAGCAGGTTGGCCTGCCCCTCGGCGGTCTCAAGGCGCCGCAGCATGCGGGCCTGCAGGAGCGTGCGCACCCGGTCGAGCGCCGCATCGCTCACGGGACGCTCGCGTACGCGGTCCACCTCGCGAACGGTGCTCGCGAGCGCGGCGGGCACACGCTCCGGCTCGGCCTCCAGGCTGATCCCGAACACCCCGATCTCCCCCGGCGTGTAGTTGTACGCGTCGATCGAGGACGCCAGCCCCCGCTCCCGCACACCACGGTACAGCCGCGACGCCCGACCCTGGCCGAGGACCACCGACAGCGCGTCCAGCGCCGGCGTGTCCTCGTGCAGCGCGCCCGGCACCCGCCAGCCGATCTCGCCGTAGGCGTGCCCCACGTCACCGGCGAGCTCCCGGTAACGGGCGCCACTGCGCGGCGGCTCCGACCGCTCCCGCCGCTCCGGCTCGCCCCCCGGGAGCGTCTCGTACAGCCGCTCAACGCTCTCGATCACCCGCGCCGGGTCCACGTCCCCCGACACCGCCAGGGTCGTGTTCCCGCCCCGGTACATCCGGCGGTAGTAGTCGAGGACATCGCCGCGCTCGAGCCGCTGCAGCCCCTCCTCCGTCCCCATCCGCCACCGACGCATGGGGTGCACGTCGAACATGGCCTCGTAGAGCTTCTCGGCGGCCAGCGCCGACGGCGTATCCAGCTTGCGGTTCACCTCCTGGATGATCACCAGCAGCTCCTTCCGGAGCTCGTCCTCGTCGATCTGCGAGTTGAGGAGCGCGTCCGCCTGGATCTCCAGCCCCATGTCCACCGCCATCGCCGGCAGGACCGTGTAGTACGACGTGTGGTCGTAGATCGTCCCCGCGTTCAGGTATCCGCCCGCCGATTTGGTCTGGCGCGCGATCTCACCGACCCCACGCTCCTCGGTGCCCTTGAAGAACATGTGCTCGAGCACGTGGCTGATCCCCACCAGGCGGTCGGGCTCGTCGAAATAGCCGGCCCGCACGTGGGTCACGATGGCGACTACGGGCGCGGTATGATCTTCGCGCACCAGGAGCGTCAGGCCATTGGCGAGGCGGTGCTCGACGGGGCGGATCCGGTCCAGCAGTTCGTTTCCGGTCATGCGGTCCTTTCGGAGCACGGAGCGTGCACCCTTCCGGCGTTGCAGGCCATTGCGCTCGCTCCCGGTCCGGGCGAATCTAACGGCGAGATTATCACGACAACCTGGAGTGATCGATCGTGCTGGTCTACCTCAACGGCGAATACATCCCTCACGCCGAGGCGAAGGTCTCGGTCGACGACCGCGGCTTCCTCTTCGCCGACGGACTGTACGAATTCATCCTTGCCTACGGCGGTCAGGCGTACCTGATGGAGCGCCACATGGAGCGCCTGGAGCGCGGGCTGACGACGCTGCGCATACCGTGCCGCGACCTCGATACCATCGTGGAAGCATCGGAGCGGCTGATCCGGGAGAACGGGGTCGACGATTTCGGCAGCATCTACATCCAGGTCACGCGGGGCGCGGCGCCCCGGCAGCACGCCTTCCCCGCCGGGAATACCCGTCCCACGGTCTACGTGGCCGTCCAGCACCTGGACCCGCCGCCCGAGAGCTGGTGGACGGATGGCGCGGACGCCATCACGGTGCCCGACAACCGCTGGGCCCGGTGCGACATCAAGTCCACCGCCCTCCTGCCGAACGTTCTGGCGAACCAGGCAGCCCACGCGGCGGGGGCGTTCGAGGCGCTGTTCGTGAAGGACGGCATCGTCCTGGAAGGGTCCCACTCGAACGTGTGGGCGGTCCACCGCGGCCGCCTGATCACGTATCCGAACACGAACTACATCCTCCCCGGGGTCACCCGCGGCCGGGTCTTCGAGCTCGCCGAGGAGCTGGGCATCGAAGCGGTGGAAGGCCTCATCCCGCAGGAGGAGCTGTACGACATGGACGAGATCTTCCTCTCCGGGACCACCACGGAGATCATGCCCGTGGTGCGGGTGGACGGGCGCGAGATCGTCGACGGCGAGCCGGGTCCGGTGACGCGCAAGCTGCTGCACGCCTACCGCGCCGGGCTGCCGGGCTGAGCCGGGTCGGGCGGCGTCTCCAGGGCGTCGATATAGAGCCGCTTCACGAGCACCCGAACCGCCGCGAAAAACGGCACTGCCAGGAAGAGGCCGAGGAACCCGAAGAGAACGCCCATGGCGAGCTGGAAGAGGATGGTCGCCGCCGGTTCCAGCTCCACCGCCTCGCGCATGACGATGGGCGTCAGGAAATTCGACTCCAGGAGCTGGATCCCCAGGT
>JBKGZE010000253.1:0-4332 GCA_046545735.1 Gemmatimonadota bacterium
CGTCATAGACGATCGCTTCGATCACGGACCGAACACCTCCTCCTCGAAGGGCAGGATCACGGCCAGGCGGTCGGCGGTGGCGGCGAGCTTGCCGGCGCGGCTCCGGTGCCAGGCCCAGACCTGCGGAGCGATGTAGTAGAGGACCGGGATCCGTCGCTTCGATGCCCGGCTCGCCAGCCGGAGATTGAAGCCCGGGTAGTCGATGGGGATCACCAGTTCCACGCGCTCCTCGCGGAGCGTGCGGACCACGCGGGTCATGAGCCCGACGAAGAAGGGGAGGTGGCGGACCACCTCCGCGAAGCCCATGACGGCCAGCCGGTCGAACGGCGCGATCGGCTCGACCCCGGCCTCCTGCATCCGGGGGCCCGCGAGCCCGAGGAGCCGGGCGTCGGGCCAGCGGCGGCGAAGGGCGCGCGCCACCGCCGCGCCGTGCAGGTCGCCGGAGGGCTCACCTGCCGACAGGAAGATCGTCGGAGCTGCGGCCATCAAACGAGCTGCGACAGATACCAGATGGCGAGCAGTACGATGATCAGCCCCACCAGGAGCTTGGTCAGGCGCGGGGGACGGAACGGCCCCATGGACTGTTCCTTACGCTCGCGTCGAATTCGTAGCAGCGACATGGTGCTCGATGCGGTCCACGATTTCCAGTGCAACGGCGAGTGCCCGCCGCCCGTCCTCACCCGATACCTTGACCGGGGCCTCGCCACGGAGCGCGGCGACGAACGACCCGAGCTGGGCCCGCAACGGCTCCGCGCCGTCGCCCACGATCTCGACCCGCTCCACCACGCTCATCAGGCTCTCGGCGCTCACGTGACTGCCCGGCTCGAGCCGGACGCCCTCCTTCAGCCGCAGGAATTCGCCTCGCCCCGCCGCCAGGTCCAGGCTCAGGTAGCCGGACGGCTGGAAGAAACGGAACTTCCGGAGCCGCTCCATGGACACGCGGCTGGCGGTCAGGTTCGCCACGCCGCCGCCGTCGAACTCGATCCGGGCGTTCGCGATGTCCGGACTCGGCGTGAGGACGGGGATGCCGGCGGCCGCCATACCCGTAACCTGCCGCCGCGCCAGGCTCAGGACCAGGTCCAGGTCGTGGATCATGAGGTCGAGCACCACGGCCACGTCGGTGCCCCGCGGTCCGAACGGCGCCAGCCGGTGGCTTTCCACGAAGAGTAGCTCCTCGAGGAACGGCTCGGCGGCCCGGATGGCGCCGTTGAAGCGCTCCACGTGCCCGATCTGGACTCTGGCGCCCCGATCCGCGGCCGCCGCGAGGATCCGGTCGGCCGCCTCCAGGCTGGGCGCGATCGGCTTCTCGATCAGGACGTCGACCCCGCGCTCGAGGGCCGCAATCGCCACGGCTTCGTGGGCCCGGGTCGGCACGGCGATGACGATGGCGTCCGCGGCGTCCAGGAGCGATTCGAGCGCGGCGTGGGTGGGGACGCTCAGCTCTCGGGCCACCTGGTCGAGACGGTGGGTGTCCGTGTCGTGGATGCCGGCGAACACCACGCCGTCGAGCTCCCGGGCGATCCGGGCGTGGTGGAAGCCGAGGCTGCCTACCCCGACCACGCCCATCCGGAGCGCGCTCACAGCGCCACCCCGCGGTCGCTCTCCGCGAAGAAGTCCAGGAAGTGGCGGACCTCCGGGATCGGCTCCAGCTCGGCCCGGGCCCGGTCGACGGCTTGCGAGAGGTTGAGCTCGGAGGCGTAGATCAGCCGGTAGGCCCGCTTCAGCTCCCGGCGCACCTCGTCGCTGAAGCCGCGACGCTGGAGTCCCACGGCGTTGAGCCCGGACATCTTCATCGGGTTGCCCGCGGCGCGAAGGTACGGCGCCACGTCCTTGTGGACGCGTGTCGCGCCGCCGACGAACGCGTGGGCGCCGATCCGGACGAACTGGTGGATGGCGGTCATGCCGCCCACGATGGCCCAGTCCCCGATGGTGACGTGGCCGCCCATGTTCACCGCGTTGGCCAGGATCACTCGATCCCCGAGGTGGCAGTCGTGGGCCAGGTGCGTGTAGGCCATGATCAGACAGTCGGCGCCCACCACGGTCCGGCCGGACGCCCGGGTGCCCCGGTTGAGGGTGGCGTACTCGCGGATCACCGTGCGGTCCCCTACCACGAGCCAGGTGTCCTCTCCCTCGAACTTGAGATCCTGCGGGTCGGTGCCCAGCACGGCCCCGTGCGAGATCACGCACCCCTCGCCCACCGTGGTGTTCCGCTCGATGATCGCGTGCGCGCCGATGGAGCTGCCCGCACCCACCACGACCTCCGGCCCGATCACCGCGCCGGGACCCACGGATACGTCCGACGCCAGCTCCGCCGCATCGTGAATCACCGCGGACGGGTGGATCCCCGTCCAGAGCGGCGCGTGCGTGTCCACCATTTCCACTCCCCTCATCGATCGACGATCCGCGCCATGAGCTCCGCCTCGGCAGCCAGCTGCCCGTCCACGAACGCTTGCCCCTTCATCCGGCACACGTGCCGTCGGAACTGGAGCATCTCGAGCTCGAACACGAGCTGGTCACCGGGAGTCACCGGCCGCCGCCACTTCACCTGGTCCATGGTCATGAAGTAGACCACCTTCCCCTCCGCGTCATCGATCTCCTCCATGAGCAGCAGCCCGCCGGCCTGCGCCATCCCTTCGATGATCAGCACGCCCGGCATGATCGGATGGCCCGGGTAGTGCCCCTGGAAGAACGGCTCGTTGATCGTGACATTCTTGATCCCGACGATCCGCTTCCCCGCCTCGAACTCGATGATCCGGTCCACCAGCAGCATGGGATACCGGTGAGGCAGGTACTGCATGATCTTCGTGATGTCCACCACGCCCTCGCCGCCTCGCTTCGCGGAGCCGCGGATCGCCTTGGCCAGCTCCAGGTTGCCGGCGTGGCTGGGCCGCTCCGCCACCACGTGGGCCCGGACCCGGCCCCCGAGGATGGCCAGGTCGCCCACGAGGTCGCCGATCTTGTGCCGGACGAACTCGTCCTGGAAGCGCAGCGAGCCGGCCACGCCCCGCTCGTCCAGCACGACGGTGTTCTCGAGGGTCGCGCCCCGGGCCAGCCCTCGTTCCCGCAGCGCCTGCTTGTCCCGCAGGAACCCGAAGGTCCGGGCCGGCGCGAGCTCCGCCGCGAAGGTGTGGTCCACGTTGAACGAGGCGAACTGCCGTCGTATGGCCGGGTGGTCGAACTCGATGGTGGCCGAGATGCGGTAATCCGGCGCTGGCGCGGCCACGTAGTGACCGCCGTTCGGCCCGTCCACGGTAACGGGCTTGCTGAGCTCCCAGATCTTGACCGGGGCATCCTGCGGCTCCGGCCCGGCCTCGCCGAGCGCCGCGACGAACGGTTCGAAGCTGCCATCCATGATCGGCACCTCGGGTCCGCTCAGCTCGATCACCACGTTGTCGATCTCCAGGGCCGCCACGGCGGCCAGGACGTGCTCGACGGTCCGGGCCTCCGCGCCGTTCGCGGCCAGCGTAGTGCCCAGGTCGGTGCCGACCACGTTCTCCAGTGCGGCCGGTACCTCCGGGGCGCCCTCCAGGTCCGTTCGGCGGAACCGGATGCCCGTGTGGGGCCGCGCCGGGAGGAACCGGATGCTCGCCGGCTCGCCGGTGTGAATGCCGATGCCCTCGAGCTCCACCGCTCGCGCCAGGGTCTGCTGCTTCGCTTCGCTCATCCCGTCTCGGTCCGCCTGTTCAGCTGCCGCTCCAGTTCCCGTACTCTCTCCCGCAGCTCCTTCAGCCGGGCCACGGCGGCCTGCCCCCGCAACGCTTCCCGGTGCGGGCGGGCGGGGTAGCCGCTCCATGTCTCGCCGGCCGGCACGTCCCCGAACACGCCCGCCTGCGCGGCAACGGTCGCCCCGTCCCCGATGTGCACGTGGCCCGCAAGCCCCGCCTGCCCGCCGAGCGTGACCCCGCGACCCAGGCGCGTGCTCCCGGCGATCCCCACCTGCGCCACGATGATGGAGCCGGCCCCGACCCGCACGTTGTGGCCGATCTGCACGAGGTTGTCGATCTTCACGTGATCCGCGATCTCCGTCGGCCCGATGGAGCCGCGATCGACAGTCACGTTGGCGCCGATCTCCACGTCCGCCCCGATCACGCACCCGCCCACCTGCGGGATCTTTCGCGGCACGCCGTCCACGGCCGCGTAGCCGAACCCGTCCACGCCCAGTCGCGCGCCCGAATGGATGATCGAGCGGCTACCGATGCGCGTCCCGGCGTACACCGTCACGTGGGGGTGGAGGACCACGTCCTCCGCCAGCTCGCACTCCCGCCCGACCACGGTGTGGGCGCCGATCCGGCACCGGTCGGCACAATCGTACCGGGGGGTGTCGAAAAACAG
>JBKGZE010000254.1:0-4320 GCA_046545735.1 Gemmatimonadota bacterium
AAGTGGCCGTCGAGGGAGTGCTCGTACCGGGTCTCCACGGCCCAGCCCCGCAGGTGCGTGTCGTATCAAGTGGGGAACGGACGTTTTCCGTCGCCCATGGACGGCGCGCCGGCTCCTCCTCCTCGCATCACCTTGTTGGCGATGGGGCCGGGACACCAACGGCGCGCGGCCGGGCGCCTTGCCGAAACCCTAACTCGTTCTGTACCGTACGGATCGGCAGGTTTTCCCGAACCGGAGAGCGTTCATGATGAATCGCGAGGATCTCGAGAGCTTCTTCATCCGCATGGGTGTGGAGGCCGAGGAGGTCGACGACAACATTTGGGTTCTGGTGGCGGACGGGGACGATCCCAACGTGGTGGTCACCTTCGCGCCGCCGGTAGTCCTGCTCCGACTCAAGGTCATGAATCTGCCGCAGGAGGCGACGGACAAGCAGCTGGCCGGTCTGTTCCGCAAGCTGCTGGAGTTGAACGCGAGCGACCTGGTACATGGCAGCTACGGGATCGAGGAAGGCGACGTGGCGCTGAGCGACGCGCTGGAGCTCGAGACGCTGGATTTCCAGGAGCTGCGCGCATCGTACGAGAGCATTGTTTTCGCCGCCTCCAGTCACATGAAGGACCTGGCGGAGCTGGTTCCGGTCGCACACAAGGGCTAGAGGTACCATGGGGATCTTTCAGAAGCTGTCGCTGCTGCTGCGCTCGAACATCAACGACGCCATCGCCCGCGCCGAGAACCCGGAGAAGGTGCTCAACCAGTTGATCACGGACATGCGTGAGCAGCTGAGCAAGGCGAAGCAGGAGGTGGCCGTCGCCATCGCGGATGAGCAGAAGCTCCGCTTGCAGGTGGAGGAGGAGCACCGTCAGTCGGCGGAGTGGGAGAAGCGAGCGATGCTGGCGGTGAAGGAAGGCCGTGACGACCTGGCGAAGCAGGCGCTGGTGCGTCAGAAGGAGCACGGCGAGCGAGCGGCCGCCCTCGAGGAGACGTGGCGGAAGCAGGCGCAGGAGACGGAGAAGGTGAAGGCGAGCCTCCGCGAGCTGAACGAGAAGATCGAGGAAGCGAAGCGGAAGAAGAACCTGCTGGTGGCCAAGCAGAAGCGAGCGCAGGCGCAGCGTCGGATCCACGAGACCATGTCGGGGCTGAGCGATCGGTCGGCGTTCGACGCGTTCGAGCGGGTGGCGGAGAAGATCGAGGAAAGCGAGCGCAAGGCGCTGGCCTCGGCGGAGGTGACGGAGTCGCTCTCGGGCGATACGCTCGAGACGGAGTTCAAGCGGCTGGAGGGTGGCGACGACGTGGAGAACCGGCTGGCGGCGCTGAAGCGGGAGATGGGGCTTCCGTCCGGGAAGGAGACGCCGGCGCTGACCAGCGGCGGGGCCGCGGAGGAGGAGGACGAGGGCGAGGTCCACGACGCACAGATCGAGGAGGAATGACGGCTCCTGCGGCGCGGAGCGCGACCCGCGACCCCGAGGAGGTGGCCAACGCCGTCACCCACGGAGTCGGGGCGGTCGCGAGCGTGGCTGCTGCGGCGGTCCTGATCGTATGGGCCTCACTGCACGGAGACGCCTGGCAGATCGTGGGCGTCTCCGTCTTCGCGTCCACCCTGATCGCCCTCTACACCGCGTCGACGCTCTACCACGCAGCCCGGCATCCGGTGTGGAAGGCTCGGCTGAAGCTGTTCGACCACGCGGCCATCTACCTGCTGATCGCCGGCACCTACACCCCGTTCATGATCGACGAGCTCCGGGGCGGCTGGGGGTGGAGCCTGCTGGGCGTGATCTGGGGACTGGCCGTGGTCGGGGTCGCGTTGAAGCTGGTCTTCATCGGCCGCTTCAAGCTCGTCTCAACGCTCGTCTACGTGGGAATGGGGTGGCTGATCCTGGTGGCGGCCGTCCCTGTCGCCCGCGCGCTCGAGCCCGCTACCATCGCCTGGCTCGTGACCGGCGGGCTCGCCTACACGGCCGGCACCTTCTTCTACATGAGCCGACGAGTGCCCTATGCCCATGCCGTCTGGCACGGCTTCGTTCTGGCCGGCAGCGTATGCCACGGCGTGGCGGTAAGCACCCTCCTCCAGTGACGCGAGCATGAACCGCAAGGGCATCGGGGTCGTCGCCACGACGATCTTCCTCCTTCTCCTCCTGCTGTTCGTCTACAGCGTGGCGGAGATCCTGCTCCTGCTCTTCATCGCCGTGCTCTTCTCGCTCTACCTGGGCGCCATAACGGACACGCTCCAGCGCCGGTTCGCCGTCCCGCGTCCGCTGGGGCTGCTGCTCGCCGTCGTGCTGACGATGACCGGGGTCTTCGGGATCGGGTACCTGGTCTTGCCCCCCGTGGCCGAGCAGACCACGGACCTCCTGACCCAGCTCCCGGGCCAGCTGGAGCGGTGGGAGGACGACCTGATCACCTTCGCCGAGGAGTCGCCCATGATGGCCAACCTCCTCGGGCAGCTCGAGGACGGCGAGAGCTATGTCGGCAACATCATGGCCGAGATCGGAGGGTACTTCCGGGGCGTGGTGCCCTACATCTTCAGCGGGATGGGCTTCCTGATCCACTTCATCTCGGTGCTGGTCATGGGCATCTACCTGACGCTCCGGCCGGCCATGTACCGGGAGGGGCTCATCAGCCTCGCGCCGCCCGTGCACCGTGAGCTGGTCCGCGATATCCTGACCGATCTCGCGGTCACGCTCCGTTCCTGGATCGTCGGCCAGCTGCTGGCCATGTTCTTCCTGGCCGCGCTGACCTGGATCGGGCTCCTGCTCCTCGGCGTCCCTTACGCCCTCGCCTTCGGAGTCTTCACGGGCATCGTCGCCATCGTCCCGTTCTTCGGGACCCTGGTCTCCACTCTCCTGCCCGCGATCTTCGTCCTCGGGCAGGGCTTCGCGGTGAAGGCCATCCTCGTGACGCTCCTGGGCGTCGTGGTCCACCTGGTAGAGTCGAACCTCATCGCGCCCATGATCATGGAGCGCCAGGTCTCGCTGCCGCCGGTCCTGACACTCCTCAGCGTGCTGATCATGGCGCACCTCATGGAGATCATCGGACTGCTCGTCGCCGTGCCGGTGCTGGCTTCCATCCTCGTCCTGGTCCGGAGGATCTACGTCCACCGCGTGCTCGAAGGGAAGGGGTTCAGGAAGGCTGTCCGTGACCAGCCGGTCGAGCTCCGGCTCCCGCCCGACGCCGACGTCCTGGTCCATCCCGCCGCCCGGGACCGCAGCATCCCGACCATGCTCGAAGGCTAGCCCCCGAGCCGTCGGCCGCCACCCGCCACGCCCCCGGCCCGCAGCGGCCGGCCCGGCGCCGCGGGCCCTGCGTCGCCGGCCGCCAATCCCGGTTGTGGATACCGAACGGGGTCAGTAAAGCAGGTAGCCCCGCCGCTTCGCCTCGAACGCCTCCCGCTCGGCCGCCCACGGTGCGGTGATGTCCGCCAGGGAGGCCCCGGCCTGGATCCGCTCGCGGAGCCTGGGGCCGCCGGCGAGGCCGTCGAACCAGTCGTCGCGCCACCGGAACTCGTCGGGGTGCCGTCGGGTGATCTCCAGGAGCGCGGAGACCGCGACGGGCACGGGGTCGTAGACGCCCCGGTCGGTCACGGTAAGGCGAATCCCCCGGACCGTCTCGCCGGCGAACTTGCCGTCGGTGGGGCCTTCCGGGGTGAACGAGACCGCCTCGATCGTGACGCCGGGGAAGCCGCGCTCACGGAGGGCCCTGACGATCTCGACGGCATCGAGCCAGGGAGCGCCGACCTGCTGGAAGGCGACGGGCGTGCCGCGGCCCACGGACATGTTGGTGCCCTCGAAGAGGCAGGTGCCCGGGTAGTGGGTCGCGCTCTCGACGCTCGGCATGTTCGGCGACGGCGCGCGCCACGGCAGGCCCGTGTCCTCCCACCACATGTGGCGCTCCCACCCCTCCATGGGGACGACGTGCAGGTCGGTGCCCAGCCCGTACTCCCCGTTCACGTACCGGGCAAGCTCCCCGGCGGTGAACCCGTGCCGCATGGCAGTCTCGTAGAACGCCACCGGCATGTACGAGGGCCGCACGTTGCCCTGGACCGCCTCCCCATTGATTGGGTTGGGACGATCCAGGACGACGAAGTGGAGCCCCTCCGCCGCGGCGGCCTCCATGGCCAGTGCCAGCGTCCAGACGTAGCTGTAGTAGCGGGTGCCGATGTCCTGGATGTCGAACACCAGGGCGTCCAGCCCTTCCAGCATCTCCGGCGTCGGCTTTCGGGTCTCGCCGTAGAGCGAATGGATCGGCAGGCCCGTCCGCTCATCCACCGAGCTCGCCACCTTGCGGTCCACATCACCCCGGATCCCGTGCTCTGGGCTGAACAGCGCC
>JBKGZE010000255.1:0-4308 GCA_046545735.1 Gemmatimonadota bacterium
GGCGATGTACGGCGCCAAGACCGAGGGCGGCGGCGTCGCGTTCTACCGGCCTGAGCTGCGCGTGGCGGTCACGGAGCAGATGCGGCTCGAGTCCGACCTGAAGCGCGGGCTCGAGCGTCACGAGTTCCAGCTCCACTACCAGCCGGTGTTCCACCTCCTGACGGGGCAGATGGTGGGCGCGGAGGCGCTCTCCCGCTGGCGGCACTTCAGCCGAGGGATGGTGGACGCCTCCGAGTTCATCGGCCTGGCCGAGCGCTCCGGGCTGATCCGGTCCCTCGATCGCTGGGCCATCGCCCGGGCGGTGCACCAGCGCCGCGCGCAGCTGGATGGCACGTGGATCGGGTGGGTGGCGGTGAACGTGTCGCCGCTGTCGCTCTCGGACCCCGACCTGCCCGCATACGTCCGGGAAGTACTGGATGCCGCGGAGCTGGAGCCCGGCTCGCTCGTCCTCGAGCTGCCCGCCGGCGCCGCCCTCGCCGACGCCGACGCCGCAGACCTGATGTGGGAGCTCAAGGATACCGGGGCCGCCATCGCCCTCGACGACTTCGGGGCGGGGTCCACGTCCTTCGCGCGGCTGAAGCGGCTGCCCGTGGACATCCTCAAGCTGCACCCCGACTTCGCGGCCGGAATCGGCCGAGGCGAGGGCGACGAGCAGATGCTGCAGGGGACCATCGCCATCGCCCACGGCCTCCGGTCGAAGGTGCTGGCCAAGGGCGTCGAGCGGGACGAGCAGCTCGAGTGGCTGCGCGATGCGGGCTGCGATTTCATCCAGGGCTATCTCCTGGGCGAGCCGGTCCCCGCAGACCGCCTGGGGCCCAGCGCCCCCTCAGAAGTGGAGGAGGCCGCCCGCGAGCGGTAAGCGGCCCGACCGGCACCCTGCCGGCCGGGCCTGGCCCAGCTTCCGTACGCGCCTGCCGCCGGCTCCGTCAGTGCCGGTTCCTGAACTCCCGGTACAGCTGCGTGTGCTTGTTGTCCTCCGGGTCGACCTCGGTTCCGCCGATCCACATGCGCTCGACGCGCGTGGTGATCTCGAGGAGGTCGCCGTCGGTGAGCAGCAGGTCGGCGCGCTTGCCGGGGGCGATGCTCCCCATCTCTCCGCCCAGCCCCAGGATCTCCGCGGGCGTGAGGGTGACGCCGCGCAGCGCCACGTCCCGGGGCAGACCGTATGCCCGGTGCCGTGCGGCGTAGAACGGCAGGTTCCGCACGTTGGAGACGTCCCCGGTCGCGAACGCCACCGGCACGCCGGCCTCGTGCAGGATGGCGGCGTTGGTCCATGCGGCGTCGTGGGCGTCGTCGCGGTCGCTGGTCACGCTGTTCCCGGTGGTGAGCGCGACGGGTACGCGGCGTTCCGCCAGTTCGCCGGCGAGCCGGTGCGCCTGGGCACCCCCGACGATCACGGCCCGCAGGCCCGGGAACTCGTCGAGGAACAGGAGCAGGGTGCGGATGTCTCGCTCTTGCGAGACCCGGAAGAGGACCGGCAGCTCGCCCGTCAGCACCGGCACCAGCGCCTCCAGCATGAGCCGCTCCCCGCCGTGGACCTGCGCTTCGAAGGGCGCGTCCGGCGCGTCGCGCGTGGCGGGCGCCTCCCGGAACCGCTCCGCCCGACGGAACAGGGCCACCAGCTCCTCCAGCTCGTCGCCCTCCAGCGCAGGCTCGTCCCACGGGTCGCCGTCTGGGCGCGGGAAGTTGATGACCAGCGCCGCCCGGTCCTCGATGGAGAGCCGCTGCGGCGTGTCGCCCGTGAGCTGGATCAGCGATCCGGCCCCGGGGATCACGCCGCTCGACTGGTGCGTGATCGCGGTGGTGACGCCGTTCATGCGGGCCACGCCGTACGTGACCGAATGCGGCTGCAGCCCGATCATCGCACGCAGGTGCGGGTTGTACTTCCCCACCTCACGCTGGTCGGTCGCCGTCGGCACCTGGCCCACTTCCAGGAGCCCGAGCCCCGTCGAGAGGTCGGTCATCCCCGGGTACAGGTGCCGCCCCCGGGCGTCCACCCGCTCCGCGCCCTCCGGCACGCGTATCTCGCCCGAGGCTCCGACCGCCTCGATCCGGCCGCCCCGCACCAGCACCACCCCGTTCTCGATCTCGGGGCCGTCGATCGGGTGAACCGTCGCACCCACGATGGCGACCACGTCTACGGAGGCGCCGTTCGCGGCCGGGCCCAGCGCGTCGCCCTCGTCCCGCAGGCTGCGCGCCGTCCCCCAGGGCACCGTTGCCACCACGCCGGCGCCCGTCAGCGCCGGCAGCCGGTGCATGGGGTGATGACGGTACTCCGACTCCCGGCTCCGGTCCCAGTAGACGATCCCGTCCATGATCGTCCGCTCCACGCGCGTCGACGTTTCGAACGGGTCGCCGCTCAGCAGCACCACGTCGCCGTGCTTGCCCACCTCGAGGGAGCCGACCTTGTCCTCGATCATGAGCTGCTCGGCCCCGTACAGCGTGTACATCCGCAGCGCATCCTCCCTGGACACGTCGCCGTAGCGGACCGGCTTCATGATCTCGTACAGCGCGAGCACCTGCAGCTGCTCGGAATCGGAGTTGAGGGTGGTGTGCACGCCGTGCTCGTGCATGATGGCCGCGGCGTACGGGATCCCGTCGTAGGCCTCGAGCTTGTAGTGCCACCAGTCGCTGGACGTGGTGGCGCACGCGCCGTGGCGCGCGATCTCGTCGGCCACCTTGTACCCTTCGAAGGCGTGGACGAAGCAGTCGATCTTCATGCCGAACCGCTCGGCGACCTCGATCATCATGAGGATCTCGTCGGCGCGGTAGGCGTGGGTGTGGATCCCGATGCGGCCGTCGACGATGTCGGCGAGGGCTTCGAGGCGGAGGTCGCGGCGCGGCGGTAGGGGGAAGGAGCCCGGGTCTTCCCGGTAGCGTGCCCACTCGTCGGCGTAGGCGCGGGCGGCGGTGAAGGCCTGCACGTAGATGGCCTCGACGCCCTGGCGCGAGAGAGGGTAGCGGGTGGGCCCGTCGCCGCCGCGCGCCTTGCGGGTGACGTTCTCGCCGAGTGCGAACTTCACGAGCTGCGGCGCCCCCTGGATCATGAACTGGAGCGGATCGAGCAGTCCCCAGCGAGGCTTGATGATGGCGCTCTGGGCGCCGATGGGGTTGCAGCTCCCGTGCATGACGTGGGCCGTGGTGACCCCGCCGGTCAGGGCCCGGAAGATCCCGAACTGCGTGGGGTCGAGCTGGTCGATGACCCGCGTCTCCGGCACGATCGGCGACGTGCACTCGTTGGACGTGGTCATGGCGATGTGGGAGTGGACGTCCACGAACCCCGGGATCGCCGTGAGGCCGCGCGCGTCCAGCGTCTTCACGCCCCTCGGCACGCGCAGGTCGGGGCCGATCTCGCGGATGATCCCGTCGCGGATCAGGATGTCCACGCCCGTGAGGATCTCACCGGCGGCCGTCCAGACGGAGTCCAGATCCTGGATCACGATGGACCCACGGGGGACGTTCACGGCCCCTTCCTCGATCTGGGGCTTGTAGTCGGGGTCCGTCAGCACCGTCGGCGTCTGCGCCGCGCCGGCCGCTGCCCACGCCAGCGCCAGCGCCGCCACCATCGTCTTCGTCACGAGGGTTCTCATCGCGCACCTCCCGGGCCCGTCCGCTTCGCTGTCCACCGGGCCACGCCCAGGGCCCCGGCATCGGCCTCGCCCGACGCCCGATCACCCTCCACGGTCCCGGTGATCTCCACCTCCATGCTCTGCCCGCCCTGGTCCATGACGGCCACCACGCTGATCTGCTTGCCGTCGATCACCCCATCCTTCAGCTGCAGCAGCTGTCCCATCATGTTCATGGTGCCGGTGAACGTCGCGCCGTCCTGCTCGATGGTCAGGCTCGCGTTCATCGCCTGCCCCTGCGCGTCCACCGTCATGTCCCACGTGCCGCCGAAGGCGACGGCGGACTCGGCCGACCCCGCGGCGCGACCGGCCTCCCCGTCCTCCTTCCACCCCTCCACGAACGTGTAGACGACGCGGGTCTCCTCATCGAACAGCGGCCCGTCCGCCACCACGAACGTGGCGGGCAGCCCGGCCTCGACCCGGGCCAGGTGGGGCACGCCCAGGAGCCGGGCAGGCGTGGCGGTCAGCGCCGCGAGCGCCGCGCCCTCGTCGAGCCCGTAGGCGACCGCCTTCCGCGCGCCCTCGAGCACCTTGCCGGTCCCGCCGCTCGTGAGGGCGAACGTCACGCCCGCTTCGGCGAGCCGACCGGCGTTCGCGTAGCGGTTCTCGAGCGCCCGCTTCTCCCGCTCCGCCCCCGGGCCCAGCGGCTCGTCGGCGGCATCGGGGTCCCACTGTCGGGGGG
>JBKGZE010000256.1:0-4288 GCA_046545735.1 Gemmatimonadota bacterium
GTCCTGGTAGAAGGAGCGGAGTCGGACCCGCCGCTCATCAGACCAGGCCGCGTCGTAGCGACGGAGGAGCACTCGCTGGTCGCTCGCGAACCGGTCCACTACCGGCGCCAGCTCGCTCCCGGACTCGCCGGGGAGCGACGCCAGCCCGGGTACCACTTCAGCAGTCTGGGCTTGCGCGGGGCCGGCACCCGGATACGCAGGCGCGACCAGGATGGCGGTGAGCGTGCACACCACTACGGGGACGGTCCCTCTGTTCCACGACGTCATGGCTCTGCTGTTTCGGTGTGAGTGCCCGATTTCGGGATCAGGCGTCGAAGCTGCGCTGCGCGGTCTGGTGCACCTCGAGGAGCGTACGCAGGTCCCGCAGCCAGGCGTCCAGGAACGCGTCGAACGCTTTCTCTTCGTACTCGCCGGGGTGCCACGCCTCCACTACCAGGTCCTGGTCATCGTCCAGGTAGAACCGGCTGGCCACGGCTTCCCGGTTCAGCCGGTTGGCCTGCTGCAGCGGGGTCTCCCGTGGCGCGCTCTTCACATCGGCGAAGTAGGCGCGGAGGATGAACCCGCCCATGCCCACCAGGACGAACATAGCCGGGAAATCGCCGTGGCCCGCGAACCACACGTTCTCGGCTCGCTCCTCGAGCTCGTAGCCCCGCTGCGCCAGGTGATCCAGGAATGGTTGCATGGTGTCAGTATCTAGCCTCCGGTCCCCCGCGACAAGGAGCTTGGCGCCGCCGCTGCCCGCGACGACGCACGGCACGGCCGCTCTCCCGCACTACCCGTACCGCGCGACCCGACCGCGCCACACGCCCTCGCGCCGCGCCGGTCTGCCGGGGGGTCAGCCGCGGCACGGACCACCTGGCACCGTTCGTGAATCGGTACGGCAGCCACGTCTCCGACTACGTGCGGCGCAGGGGCGCCGGGCGATCCACCTGAACCACGACACACCATGGCGAATCCCACGGCCACGATCGAGACCAACCGCGGCACCGTACGGGTCGAGCTGTTCGAGGAGCGGGCCCCGAAGACGGTCGGCAACTTCATCGAGCTCGCGGAGAAGGGCTTCTACGATGGCGTGGTCTTCCACCGCGTCATCTCTGATTTCATGATCCAGGGCGGCGACCCGGAAGGCACCGGCCGCGGCGGCCCCGGCTACTCCATTCCCGACGAGTTCCACCCCGAGCTCCGCCACGATTCCGCCGGCGTCCTGTCCATGGCCAACGCCGGACCGAACACCGGCGGCTCGCAGTTCTTCATCACCCTGGTGCCCACCCCGTGGCTCGACGATCGCCACGCCGTGTTCGGGAAGGTGGTGGACGGGATGGACGTGGTGGAGGAGATCGGCGCCGTCGAGACGGACCGGAGCGACCGCCCCATCGAGGAGGTGCGAATGGAGAAGGTCTCGATCCAGCGCGAGTAGGGCGATCCGCACGAGGCGGGGGCCGGACGCACCCGCGCCCGGCCCCCGCTCGTCACACGCCGCCGCGAGTGAACGCGCTAGGGCTCAGCCGCCTCCGCCCTTCGGCTTCGCCTTCCCCTTCGAGGACGCGCCGGAGGAGCTCGTGGCCCGCGACGGTGCGGCCCGGGAGGACCCGCTGGTGTAGCCGCCCCGGCTGGCGCTCGGGTTCGAGGGCGCCCGCACGCTCCCGCGGGGGGCGGCGGTCGGGCCGGCCGCCTCTCCGGTGCCCCTCGTGTAGCCGCGGCCCTTCACGGCCTGCCCTCGTGTGACCGGCAGTTCGTCCACGGGCTGGACCACGATCACGGTCCCCGGACGATAGGGATAGTACCCGCCCATACCGTAGGAGTACGAACCGTAGCGGTCGTACGGGCTGTAGCCCCAGTAGAACGGGTCGTAATAGTAGGGTGAGTACACGCCCCGCCAGCCGTACCCGTATCCGAACCGGTCCAGCCGGTCCGGCCGGTCCCACCGATCCGCCGGGGCGCCGACTTCGGGTGCTCGGGCGACGGCGAACCGATCGGGATAGCTGATCGCGATCGCCACGTCGATGATCTCCGGGGAGACCCCCGCGTCGGCGAGCCGGACCAGCCGCTCTGCGTCCAGTTCGACGGGCTGTGCGAGCTCCGCGAGCCACGCGCGAACCGCTTCGCTCTCCGTGCGACCGTGAGCCTCGATGATGTCGTCGGCGGTGACGGACCCGGACGCCGCCAGCCGCGCGGTCTCCACCGCGAGATCGAGAGCGCGCACGCCCTCGAGATCCACCGGGGCGATCTCCACCCGATCCGCCGGGGCCGGGCGGTAACCGGTCACCCACGAAGCGCTCCCGCTGCCCACCGTCATCGCCCGCACCCGGACCCAGCGGTCGGGCGCCACCATCGCCATGAGGCCGCGGGTGGCACGCTCCGTCCCACCCTCGCACGCGAGCCGCGACCGCGTGTAGAGCCGGGTACCGTCCGCCGACGGCTCTACCACTTCCACACCTTCACACCCGCCGCCCTCGACGGGGTGCTCGGCGCCGTCCGCCCGGAGCGTACGCCGCTCCCGCACGCCCGCCTCCGTGACCGTCAGCATGGCCACGCCGGCCGGCTCGGGCACGAAGCACGTCATGGCCGCATCCGCCGGTGCCTCCTCCTCCACCCAGCAGCCCAACCACGGCGTCCACGGCGACTCGTCCGCCTGCGCGCCCGCCCCCGTGGCTCCGGCCGCCAGGGCCGCTCCCGCCACCAGTAGCGCCGCTCCCGCGGTCCTGCCCCGCCCTGTCGTTCGCATGATCGCTCCTCCTACATCCGGACCGCGAGGCCCAGTAGAGCCCGGGAGCCGGAAAGGTCCAGATCGCCGAAGTCCCGGAAGTCCCCGTCGCGCAGCGCGCCTTCCGCCCAAATATACCGGTACTCCCCCCGGAGGAGGAGTCTGGGGCTCAGGGAGACCTGCACGCCCGCCAGCCCCAGCGCCGTCCAGGCGTTCCCCTTCTCCGTCAGCTCGGTTTCGAAGATGTCGTACGTCTGGTAGTCGACGAAATCGCCGGACTGCGTGAACTCGAACATCGACAGTCCCCCACCGATCCCCACGTACGGCGACCACCGGTGCGGGACCCAGGCGTACTCGCTGATCTGGCGGCCCCGCGGCAGCAGGTAGCCTTTCACGTTGGCGAGCAGGCGCGCCCGCCGGAAGAGCGTGCTCTGCGGGATCGGCCGGTCGTCCATCGTGACCCAGTCCCGCATCTCCGAATCCACCGTACTCGAGGCATAGTCGATCCCGACGCCCAGGTCCAGCCGCTCGTTGACCCGGAAAGCCAGCTCCAGCAAGCCGGCGGGGGCCGCGAAGTCGCCCTCCGAGACAGTCAGCTCGTCGCGCGTGAAATCGAACAGATCGCTCCTCTCGCCCGGCATGGCCCACCCCGCGAACACCGACACGGTGGCAGAGGGTCGCTCGAAGAGGAAGTCGGCCTGGGCCGATGCGGACGCCGGGAGAACGGCGAAAAGGGCGAGGACGATCAGCAGCGGAATGCCCCTGCCCGCCGTGCGGGATGCCATGGTCGGCCCTCCTGCTAGGGTGTACACACACGGCCTATACAGGACCAGAGCCGGAAAAGGTCCCTCGGGCAGCCCGTCGGCGGGCCCGCACCACGCTTCCCAGGCCGCTTCACGGGCGTTGTGGACAGGACGCGAACGCCACCATCTTGCGGACGGCGACCCTGGACCATGGAGGCTGCGCAGCGTGACCGACTACACCGCAAGCGACCTGGCGGAGCTGCTGGAGCTGGAACCGCTCGAGCACAACATCTACCGGGGCAGGAACCGAGACATCGGCACCCGCAACATCTATGGCGGCCAGGTCCTGGCCCAGGCGGTGGTGGCGGCGAGCCGGACGGTGGAGGACGACCGGTCGATCCACAGCATGCACGGCTACTTCATCCTTCCCGGTCACCTCGACGCGCCCGTCGTCTACTTCGTGGACCGGCTCCGCGACGGAGGCAGCTTCACGACCCGGCGCGTGACCGGGATCCAGCACGGGCGGGCGATCTTCACCATGTCCGCCTCCTTCCACCGGCCCGAGCCCGGACCGGACCACCAGGCGGCGATGCCGGACGTCCCCGGCCCCGAGGGCCTCGCCTCCGAGCTCGACCTGATCCGCTCCATGAGCGACCGGATCCCCGAGCCGCTCCGGTCCGTCCTCACCCAGGACCGCCCCCTCGATGTCCGACCCGTCGACCCCGTCGACCCCGTCGACCCGGAGACCCGCGAGCCCGTTCGACACCTGTGGGTGCGGGCGCTCGGACCCGTCGATTCGCCACTCCTCCACCGCGCGTTCCTCGCCTACGCCTCCGACTAC
>JBKGZE010000257.1:0-4273 GCA_046545735.1 Gemmatimonadota bacterium
GACTGAATCGACGAGACGGAACCCGTGAGGTCCTCCCGACGCACCGTCCCATAACCCACCGCCACGATCCCCCCGAGCTCGATGGCCTGCGTCGTCAGGGCCAGGTCCACCGTGACCGTCTGACCCGCCGTGACCTCCACCGCCTGCTCCTGTGCCGCGTACCCGATCGAGCCCACACGCACCGTATGGCTCCCGATCGGCACCCCCCGAAGGAGGTAGCGGCCGTCGTCGTTCGTCAACGTGCCGAGGTTCGTGCCCACGATCTCGACCGTCGCTCCAGGGACCGGGGCAAGGGTGGTCGCATCCACCACATTTCCGACAATCCCTCCTGTCTGCTGCGCGCCTGCCCACGCTGGGAACCCCAGCGCGGCTACCAGCGCTACAAGCGCCGGGATACTGTAGCGTTGTGTCATGACCTGCTCTCTCCAATGTGGGGGTAGCTGTTCGCGTCGGATACGCGACCCGCGAGCCCAGTGGCCCCCGGAGCGGAACCGGCGATGTGCCGAGCCAGCGCATTCGGCAGGAAAACCCTCGGTTGCCTCCCGATATTTCATCCAGGCAACAAAATCGGTCGACATTGGCCGTCACACTCCTTGTGTGGAATGCTTTACAGAGTCGGGCGCTCACCGGATGCCGGAGGTTTGTTAGCGGAAGGGGGCAGTGGCCCGCGCCATATTCGACACGTTGAAGTAACAATGTATGGGGGCGGGCCTCGGCGCAAGGCCGTTGGCGCTGCGTCGGGTGATGCGCAGTGCGTCTGCGTGACCGCCGATGGTCGTGAACCACGGTTGAGTGGCGCCGCGGCCTTTCGTGCGCGACATTGTCGCGATCGTGCGGTGCCCCTTCAGCAACGACCGGCGAGGACTGCCAAGCGTGCGAAAGATCGACCCAGACAATTTCAAGCGCGCCACCCGCGATACACCGCGCGAGGTGAATCGGCGTATCCTCCTGAACCTGGTTCGGGAGCGTCAGCCGATTTCCCGGGCCGACCTGGCCCGGACGATGGACATAGCCCGCGGCACCATCACCGCGCTGGTCAACGAGCTCATCGAGGAGGGGCTGGTGCGGGAAGGCGATACGGCCGACGCTCCCAGGGGGCGGAAGCCTACCCTCCTTCACATCCGCGCCCATGATCGGCTGGCGGTTGGCGTCGACATTCAGCGGAGCAAGACCCACGTCCTGCTGAGCGATTTCAACGGCCGCGCGATTGCCCGCGACCACTTTCGCACGCCGACCTCGCCCGAGGAACTGGTCGAGACCATCATCGGGCGGGTGGAAGACCTCCTCGACACCCACAGTCACGTGGGTACCTGCCTGGGTGTGGGGGTGGTGGTCCCGGGCGTGGTGGAGGGGACCGGGCGCGTTCTTAATGCCCCTACCCTCGGCTGGACCGACGTCGACCTGAAGACGCCCGTCCAGGAGGCCCTCGGACTACACGTCCAGGTGGAACGGGACGCCGTCGCCGGCGCCCTCGCCCGGATCTGGCTAGGCGACCCATCCGACAATGATGCCTCCAGCTTCGTCTATCTGATCGTGGCGGAGGGTGTGGGGACGGGGCTCGTCGTCAACGGCCAGGTGGTGCGAGGGTGCGACCATGCCGCTGGGGAGGTCGGCCACGTTTCACTCACCCTGGATGGCCCGCTCTGCTCCTGCGGCTCGCACGGCTGCCTGGAGGCGTACACGTCCGACGCGGCGACCGTGGCCCGTTACCTGGAGCGGGCGGGGCCGGGTAGGAGGCGACACGAAGTCAGCATAGGCGACGTGGTTCGCCTCGCTGGTGAGGGAGACGAATGCGGGGAGCAAGCGGTGATGGCAACGGCACGCTACCTCGGGATGGGAGTTGCCGCCGTCATCAACGTGCTGAACCCCGAGGTGGTGATCGTAGGTGGCGAGATCGCGCGGGTGTGGCGGCTGGTCGAGCCGAGCATCCGGGAGCAGGTTTCAGCCCGCACCCTCACCGCAGCTGCCGCCGCCACACCGATCGTTCCGGAACTGTCCCACGGCCAGCAGCGGCTGCGGGGAGCGACCGCGCTAATCATGGCACCGATATTCGCCGCGCCACAGCTCGCCTGAGACGAGCCCGGCATGGGCAGGTTTCCCCGCCGCGGAGGCGCAGGCGCCCAGGCCAGCGCCGCGCCAGCCCCGGTCGGGGTCCGCATCGCGTGTCACGAGGGGCATTGTCTGGCGAGGGGCAGGATCACGAAGGGCGTAGACGGGTTGGCGTGGGGGCTTGCTGTCGCGGCGGGCACGGCGGCGCTCCGTTGGGCATGCGTGAGCAGGGTCGGGGACCTGGAGCGGGATGGGTCACGGGGACGGCGGGTGGTGGCGTAATTGCGATGACGGGGGACACGCTGAGCAACGACGCGGGGGCGAGGTCCGGGCCTCCGAGTATGGCGTCAGGATCCTCTCGGTCTCCTCGTGCCGGATCGGGCCGGGCGGCTCTGGAGCACGCGAGTCTGGCCACGCCCACTTCTTCACCCGTTCGACAGTGGCCGCCCTAATACTCGAGGCCGTACCCGAACGGGAATAGCGGGTCGTAGTCCTCGTCGCCCACGTTCATGGGAATCTGATCGGTGGATCGGGGCCAGGTGAAGGACAGCTTCCCGGTGGGCGCGTAGTCGCCGAACAGGACGTCCGCGACGCCCGCGCCCTCCGTGCCCGGGAGCCACGCGGCCACCAGGGCCTCCACCGGCTCCAGGACTCCGTCCAGAATGAGGGGCCGCCCGGAGATCAGCACGACCACCACCGGGATCCCGGTATCCGCGACCCGCTGCACGATCGCGATCTGCTCGGCGTCGAGGCTCAGCTCCATGCGGTCACCGACACCCTCGGCGTACGGCTCCTCGCCGATCACCACCACCCCCACGTCCGCGCCCGCCGCGCCACTTCCGTCCGCCGAGTAGCTGATGGACCCCGCGCTCCCGGCCGCAGCCCGCAGCGCCTCCAGGATCGTCGTCCCGCCGGTGGTGACCTCGCCGACCTCGCCCTGCCATTCGATCGTCCAGCCACCCGACTGGATCCCGATGTCATCCGCGGCGCGGCCGGCCACGTGGATCCGGGCGTTCTTCGACAGCGGCAGCGTACCACCCTCGTTCTTCAGGAGTACCAATGACTGCCGGACCGCCTCACGTCCCAGCTCCCGGTGCTCCGGCGAGCCGAAGGACGCCTCCAGCGACCGGTCCGCCATGTGCGAGGCGCCCGGATCTAGCGGCCCCATGGCCGCCTTCACCCGTAGGATCCGCCGCACCGCGTCATCGATCCGCGATTCCGGCACCGTGCCCTCCTCGACGAGCTCCGTCAGCAGCTCGATGTACTCCCGGTACGCGCTCGGCATCATGGCCATGTCCATGCCGGCGTTGATGGACCGGGCAATGGCCGTCTTCATGTCCGGATGCAGCTGCTGGATGGCGTTGTAGTCCGAGATCAGGAACCCGTCGAACCCCAGCTCGCTCTTCAGCACGTCGTTCAGCAGGTAGTCGTGGCCCGACAGCTTCTCGCCGTTCCAGCTGCTGTACGACGGCATGATCGTTCCCACACCGGCGTCCACCACGTCGTAGTACGGGTGGAGGTGGATCCGCCGCATCTCGTCCTCCGGCAGCGGCATGTCCCCCTGGTCCAGCCCCGTCGAGTCGCCGAACGTGCCGGTGCCCGGCACCGTGCCACCATCGCCCAGGTAGTGCTTGGCCGTGGCCAGCACCGCCAGAGGGTGGCTCAGGTCGCCCCGCTGATACCCGAGCACTGCGGCGGCGCCCAGCTCACCGACCAGCTCCGGGTCCTCCGAGAAACCCTCGTACGTCCGCCCCCAACGCTCGTCACGGGGCACCGACACGGCCGGCGCGAACGTCCACTGGACGCCCGTCGCCAGCATTTCCACGCCGGTCACCTCCGCGATCCGACGCACCAGGTCCCCGTTGCGCGTCGCACCAAGCCCGATGTTGTGCGGGAAGATCACCGCCCCCAGCACGTTGCTGTGGCCGTGGACCGCGTCCACGCCGTACAGGATCGGGATCCCCAGCCGGCTCTCCAGGGCCGCACTCTGATACCGGTCGTACACGTCCCGCCACGCCTCCATGGAGTTGCCCGCCTCCGGATCGGCCCCACCGCCGCTGAGAACCGAGCCGACGTGCAGCTCCGTCACCTCCTCCGGCGTGATGCTCGACAGCTCCGGCTGCGTCATCTGGCCGATCTTCTCCGCCAGCGTCATCTGCGACAGGAGCGACTCCACGGGGTCGTCGGGTACGCCCGGGTCCCCCGCTCTTTCCGATGCCTCCGG
>JBKGZE010000258.1:0-4268 GCA_046545735.1 Gemmatimonadota bacterium
AGCCACGAGCCACGAGCCACGAGCCACGAGCCACGAGCCACGAGCCACGAGCCACCAGCCACCAGCCACCTGCCACGAACCCCGACCTACCCCTCGTAGTACTCCAGCCCGAGATGCGTGATCTGCTCCTCCCCCATCAAATGCCGCAACGTATTCTTCAGCTTCATGTGCTGTATGAACAGGTCGTGCTCGGGGTAGAGGTCGGGCGCGGTCATGGGGCTCTTGAAGAAGAAGGAGAGCCACTCCTGGATGCCCGAGAGCCCGGCGCGGCCGGCGAGATCGAGGAAGAGGGCCAGGTCCAGGATGATGGGGGCGGCCAGGATCGAGTCGCGGCAGAGGAAATCGATCTTGATCTGCATGGGATACCCGAGCCATCCGAAGATGTCCAGGTTGTCCCAGCCTTCCTTGTTGTCGCCGCGCGGGGGATAGTAGTTGATCCGGACCTTGTGGTACATGTCGCCGTAGAGCGACGGGTACATGTCCGGCTGGAGAATGTGCTGGAGGACGCCGAGCTTGCTCTCTTCCTTGGTCTTGAAGCTGTCGGGGTCGTCGAGCACTTCGCCGTCGCGGTTGCCCAGGATGTTGGTGCTGAACCAGCCGCTCAGTCCCAGCATGCGGGCCTTGAGCCCCGGAGCCAGGATGGTCTTCATGAGCGTCTGGCCGGTCTTGAAGTCCTTCCCGGCGATGGGGACGCCGCGGGCATCCGCGAGCTGCTCCAGCGCGGGGATGTCCACGCTGAGGTTGGGCGCGCCGTTGGCGTACGGCACGCCTTCCTTGAGGGCGGCCCAGGCGTAGATCATGGAGGGCGCGATGGCGGGGTCGTTCTCCTCCATCGCCTTCTCGAAAGCGTCCAGGGTGGCGTGGGCCTGGCCCCGTTCCAGGAAGACCTCGGTCGAGCCGCACCAGATCATCACGAGCCGGTCGCAGCCGTGCTCGTCGCGGAAACGGCGGATGTCCTCGCGCAGCTGCTCGCCCAGCTCCCGCTTGGTCGTGCCGTGCTTGACGTTCGGCCCGTCCAGCCGCTTCACGTACTCGGAATCGAAGACGGCGGGCATGGGCCGGATGGTCTTCAGGAAGTCGCCCACGCGCTCGATGTCGCGCTCCTCCAGGACGCGTACCTTGCGGGCGCTCTCGTACGCGTCGTCCGGGATCGGGTCCCACGCGCCGAAGACGATGTCGTCCAGGTCCGTGAGGGGGACGAAGTCCCGGATGAGGGGCGTGCGCTCTTCCGTGCGCTTGCCGAGCCGGATCGTCTGCATCTGGCTGACGGAGCCGAACGGCTGTGCGTGACCCCGCCGGATCGATTCGACGCCGGCGATGAACGTGGTGGCCACCGCGCCGAGCCCGGGCAGCAGCACGCCGAGGCCCCCCCCGGCCGGTTGGATCTCGTGTGTACCGTTCACTGGATTATTCGCTCTTCTGGTTCGGAAGCTGACTCGTCCAGCGGCACGCCCGCGGCGTGCTGGTAGACCCAGACGATCCGCTGGAACGCCGTGATGTTCGTGAGCACGGCCAGGACCACGATCACGCCCTTGAGGACCAGGCCATTCCAGGCCGTGCCGAAGAAGAGGGCCGCCGCGCCGATGAGCACGACCCGCTCGGCGCGAGGCATGAGCCCCACGCGGCAGTCGAGCCCCAGCGCCTCGGCCCGGGCCCGGGTGTAGCTGACCATCAGGGATCCGCCCATGGCCAGCATGATCAGGTAGATCATGCCGACATCGCCCAGCTCGAGGCGGTAGTCGTTGTAGAGGGAAAGGAGCCCGAGGTAGACGGCGATCTCGCTCATCCGGTCCAGGGTGGAGTCGTAGAACGCGCCGAACTTGCTGCCCAGGTCGGTCAGGCGAGCCACCCGACCGTCCAGGATGTCGAAGAAGCCGCCGAGCAGGACCAGGAACCCGGCCGTCCGTACGCTGTGCTGATGGAAGGCGTACGCCGACGAAAGCGTCACCAGGAAGCCGATCGTCGTCAGCAGATTGGGGTGCGCTCGCCGCCGGGCGAGCGCCGACGTCAGCGGATCCAGGATCCGGTAAACACCACCCCTCAGCGACTCGAGCGCCATGGTCCCGTCAGGGAGAGATGATGATGCTGGACTGCGCGCCCTGCTCTATTCCCGCACCGATCTGCTCGTTCACCTTCTGGAGCACCCGGTCGAAGTTCGACTGCGCCGCCACGACGCCCTGATAGATCGACCCGGACTGCAGCTTCGAGAACGTCTCCTCGTACTCCTTCTGCTGCTCTTCGGAGGGCTGCTGCCCCTGCTGGAGCTGGCCCTGGAGCTCCCGCTCCAGCTCCGCCAGCCGGTTCACCAGCTCCACGGTCTCGCGGTCGCTGTTGAGCCGCTCTCGCGCCCGCTGCAGCGCCTTGTACTCCTCGGTCTGGCCCAGTAGCCGTCCGACTTCCTTGGCCTTCTCCAGCATCACTGCGCTCATCGTGCTCCTCGGCAATCAGTCGTAGGTCGCCAGCACCATCCGCTCGCGGCCCGTCAGGTCCTTCAGAATCCGCGGCTCCGCGAAGCCGCCGCTCCTCATGAGCGTCGCCACGGCCGACGCCTGTCCGAGGCCGACCTCGAGGGCGACGAGTCCACCTTCAACCAGGTGAGCCGGCGCTCCCTGCACGATCCCCTCGATCACGTCGAGCCCCCGCGGCCCCGCGAACAACGCGACCTCCGGCTCGTGGTCCCTGACCTCCGCCATGAGCCCGTCGCGCTCGGAGTCCGGCACATACGGGGGATTCGCTACTATAACGTCGTACTCCTCGCCGCCGCCAATCGGCTCGTAGAGCGGCCCCGGCCGAAGCTCGAGCCGGGCGGCCACCCCGGCCCGCGCGGCGTTCTGCCCCGCCAGCTCCAGCGCGCCGTCGGACACGTCCGTGGCCACCACCCGCTCGAACGGCCCTTCCGTCAGCAGGCTCAGCGCGATGGCGCCCGAGCCGGTTCCCAGGTCGAGAGCGACGCCGCCGACCCCGCGCGCGCTCGCCCACTCCAGCACTGCGCCCACGAGCACCTCGGTCTCGGGACGCGGGATCAGGACCCGCGGGTCCACCCTCAGCGTCAGCTCCCGGAAGTGCGCCTCGCCCGTGATATACTGGAGCGGCTCGCGGGCGGCCCGTCGTCGAACGACCGCCCGGTACGCCTCCACCTCGTCGGGCTCGAGCGGCCGCTCGAACTGCAGGTAGAGGTCGAGCCGCCTGACGCCGAGAACGTGGGCCAGGAGCAGCTCGGCGTCGAGCCGCGCATCCTCCACCCCCTTCCCCGCCAGGTGCTCCGCGGCGAGCCGCGTCAGCTCCAGCGGGCGGGGCGGGCCGCTCACGGGCACCTCACGCCACCGCGTCCTCCGCCAGGCGCTCCTCCTGCCGCGCCATCCGCAGCGCGTCCACCACCTCGTCCAGGTCGCCGTCCAGGATGTCCTGCAGCCGGTACAGCGTCAGATTGATCCGGTGGTCCGTCACCCGGCCCTGCGGGAAGTTGTACGTGCGGATCTTCGCCGAGCGGTCTCCGGTCCCGACCTGCATCTTCCGCTCCCGGCTCCGCTCGGCCTCCTGCTCCGCGATCTTCGCGTCCAACAGCCGGCTCCGCAACACCTTCAGCGCCTTCGCCTTGTTCTTGTGCTGCGACTTCTCGTCCTGGCAGCTCACTACGAGCCCTGTGGGCTCGTGCGTGATCCGGACCGCCGAGTCCGTCGTGTTCACCGACTGGCCGCCGGGGCCCGACGAGCGGAACACGTCGATCCGGAGATCCTCCTCCCGGATGTCGATGTCCACTTCCTCCGCCTCCGGCAGCACCGCGACCGTGGCCGCCGAGGTGTGGATCCGCCCCTGGCTCTCCGTCTCCGGCACCCGCTGGACCCGGTGGACGCCCGACTCGCTCCGCAGGTCGCCGTAGGCGTTCTTGCCCCGCACGATGAAGCTCGCCTCCCGGTACCCCCCCACCTCGCCTTCCGAGACAGACACCATCTCCGTCTTCCAGTTCCGCGCCTCCGCGTAGCGCAGGTACATCCGCACCAGGTCGCCGGCGAACAGCGCCGCCTCGTCGCCGCCCGTCCCGGCCCGGACCTCCACCACCGCCGCACGGTCCGCCAGCGGATCCTTCGGAATCAGCAGCCGCTTCACGGTGTCCCTGAGCGCCGACTCCCGCGCCGCCAGCGACTCCACCTCCGAGCGCGCGAGCTCAACCATCTCCGGGTCGTCCGCGCTCCCCACCATCTCGCGCGCGCCCGCCAGCTCCTCGCGGACCCGCGTCAGCTCGTCCGCCACCTCCGCGATCGGCGTCA
>JBKGZE010000259.1:0-4246 GCA_046545735.1 Gemmatimonadota bacterium
ACCGAGGGCTTCACGGACGAGCTGACCAACGCGCTGGCCCGGATCGGCGGCCTCGCAGTCACGGCGCGCACGAGCACGATACAGTGCGACCCGGCCGGCGTGGAGCTGGCGCGGATCGGCGAGGAGCTGGGGCTCGACCACGTGGTCCGCGGGTCCGTCCGGTGGGATTCGTCCTCCACGCGGCCGACGGTCCGGATCAGTGCCGCGCTGGTGCGAGTGGCGGACGAGGTGCAGCTGTGGGGCGAGACCGTCGACGTGCGGTTCCCGTCCGGATTCGACGTCGCACCGGACGTGGCGGAGCGGGTCGCCCGGGCGCTGGGGCTGCCCCGCGGCGCAGCGGGGGAACGGAGCCCCACACCCTGGATGTCGGGAGACCAGGAAGCCTACGAGCTCTTCCTCAAGGCGTTCCAGTACGCGAACCATCGGAACCAGGAGGGGCTGGAGACCGCGGCCTTGCTCTACCAGCAGGCGATCGCGCTCCGGCCGGACTTCGCCCGCGCCTACGCCGGGCTCGCCCAGCTCTACGCAGTGGTGCCCGGGTTCACGGGGTCGCAGCCGCGCGAGTGGCTCCCGAAGGCGAAGCGCGCCGCCGAGCGCGCTCTGTCCCTGGACGTGGACCTGGCCGAGGCCCACGCCGCTGCGGCATTCGTCGCCTTGCACCTGGACTGGGACCTGCCGACCGCGGAGCGGCACCTGAACCGGTGCCTGGAGCTCGCGCCCAGCTATGCCCCGGCCTGGGTACGCCTCGGCTACGTGCTGTGCGCGACCGGGCGCTCCGGCGCCGCCCGCCGGGCCGCCGAGCGGGGGCTCGCCCTCGACCCGCTCTCCGTAGCCACCAACTTCGACACCGGCTACCAGTACTGGCAGCTCCGCGACCGGGTCGCCGCCCTGCGCCAGTTCCGCCGCGTCCAGCAGCTCGACCCGGGATTCGGCCCGGCCCACTTCTTCATCGGTGCCGATTCCTTCCAGCGCGGGAGGACCGACGAGGCCCGGCGGGAGTGGTCGCGGATCGAGCACGCGGGCCCGCTCTTCCAGGACGTCGTCGCCCGGCTGGACCAGCCGCACGACGCCATCGAGGCGCTGGACCGGATGACCGAGCTGGCGCCGGGGCCCGTCCACTTCCTCATGGTCTCCGCCCTCTACGCCCTCCTCGGCGACCACGCCCGGGCGCTGCACTGGCTGGAAGGCCACGCCGCCAACGTCCGCGGCGAGTCAGGTCACCTCGAGACGGGCGGGCCGTCTCTCACCCACGTCATCAGGGATCCCCTTTTCGACCCGCTCCGGTCCGAGAACCGGTTCCAGGCACTGATCCGCCGGATGCGGATACGCGAGGGGGCGCCGGGCGCCGGCGCGGCGCCTGATACGGCTCTGACCGAAGCGGAGAGCGGCATGACGCGGGTCTCCCAAGGTGGATGAACGTGACGTTCAGCCACCCTCGCAGGAGATGAACCCATGAAGATCCTCTTAGTGGCCGCGACTTCGGTGCTCTTCCTCGTTCCATTCCTCACCCTCGCCGGCTGCTCGGACTCGCCCATGCCCCCCGAGGTGACGGACGGCGCCCGGTTCGAGGCCCCGGCGCTCGGCGACGCCGGCTCGGCCGCCCTCGCCGCGACGCCCGAGCGGCCGATCAAAATGAGCTTCCTAATCTGGGGCGACCCGAGCGAGGACTTCTGCGAGGTACAGATCCCCGGCGGGCCGCTGGTGCCCATCCCCGTACTCCTGCTCGGGAAGGGAACCGTGAGCCACCTCGGCAGGTCCACCACCGAGATCCGCCACCTGGAGTGTGACTTCGACCGCGAACGTGGCGTCATCACCATCGGGGGCCCCTTCGAGACCATGGCCGCGAACGGAGATACCGTCTACGGCGAGTGGGAAGGATACCTGAACCTCTTCGGCGAGGACGCGGGCACCTTCATCAACACGGCCGAGTTCACGGGCGGTACGGGCCGGTTCTCGGGCGCGTCCGGCGACGTGGACATCCGGGGATGGAAGGACCTGTCGGACCCGGCCGCGGCCGGCTGGTTCGAGGCCACCGGGACGATCGCGTACTGATCGATCCCTGGCGCGGGGCACGGTCTCCACGGGACCGGTGCTCCGCGCCGCTCCCCGTGCGTGAACGCGGTTTCACGGACTGTCGAGTGAGGAGGCGAGATGCGGAGGCTGTTCCCGGTTCTGCTGCTCCTTGGCGCGATCACCCCCACGGGCGCGCGGGGCCAGAACCACCCGGCGGTCACCATCCCGGGCACGGAGCGCCGGGCGCTCCACTCGGAGATCGTAGGAGATGATTTCGAGCTCTACGTGAAGCTGCCCTCGAGCTACGGCCAGGGCGAGCGGGCCTACCCCGTCCTCTTCGTCCTCGACGGCAACCGCTCGTTCCCCCTGTACGCCACCACCTCTCAGCTCTACGCGACGCCGGGCACGGACAACGCCGAGATCCTCGTTATCGGGGTCGCCTATCCCGTGGACGAGGATCCCCTGCTGGGGCTGGCGGACTGGGCGGCACGGCGGAACCGGGATCTCACTCCGCAGCGGCGCCCGGAGACGGAGGTGTACTGGGAACGCCGCCTCAGAGCCATTCCCGAACGGCGCCACATCGACGTGAAGACGGGAGGGGGGGCCGCCTTCCTGGAGTTCCTGCGCGAGGAGGCGGTTCCCTTCGTGGAAGCTAACTACCGCGTGCTGGACGATCGCGGCCTCGCGGGTTACTCGCTCGGAGGGCTCTTCGCCCTCTACGTCCTCCTTCACGCCCCCGACACGTTCGACCGCTACCTGGTCGGAGACCCCACCTCCTGGGGGATTCTGGATTTCGAGGCGCGGTATGGAGCCGCGCACCACGACCTCCCGGCGAAGCTCGTGATCGTCACGGCGGGGGACTCTCCCTTCGTCTCCGACCTGGTGGGCCGGCTTCAGGCCCGCGAGTACCCCGGGCTCGAACTCACCTGGACCGTGCTCGATGGGGAGGAGCATGCCTCGGCCATGCCGGGGGCGATCAGCCGGGGGCTGCGGATCCTGTACGGGTGGAAGTAGATCCGGTTATGCTGCACCCAGTCGGTCAGGCGGAGCGCGGATGAGCCCCGGCTCGGCAGCCCGCCCCGCTGCCCTCGCGGACCCACGGGCTGGAGGAGAGCGGAGTAATTGGGCCCGGGAACCGCGCCGACCCTGGTGCACAGTGGAGGGAGATTCCAGCCATGGAAGCACGCTCGACCGGCTCCGCTGAGCTGCTCTCTACCCTCCCTCGCCAGCAGCCGCCGAGCCTGTGACAGCGCTGTGCCGCTCCTGGCCACGCCGGAGTCACAACCGCAGGAGCCGCCCCGGCTCCCGGCGCCACCCGCACGCTTCATGCACCGGCGATGGGTAGAGTGGCGAGCGTCATCCATGGTGGCGGCCGGACGGACCGCTCCCCGATCACCGGAGGAGGATGTGTCGAACTGGATCACGAAAGCAGCATTGTGGCTGGTATGCCTCTGTCTGGCCGCCGCGCCGGTGGCGGCGCAGGGCGGGATAAGTCTGGGCCTGACTCCCACCGCGGAGCGCGTCTACTGGCACGACGACCTGGCCATCGACGACGTGTGGTTCTATGGCGCCCGTGGCTCCCTCGGCTTCGGCCGGTTCGTGGCGCTGCAGGGCTACTACCTGGAGGGCGCCGACGTCACCGGCGCCCTCGGCGAGCTGGAGACCGCGCGGCGCTACGGCGGCGAGGTGGTCTTCACCTTCGCCGATCGGTACCTCTCGCCGTTCCTGAGCGCCGGGGCGGGCATCGCCGAGCTGGGGCTCCCCGGGGACGAGCGAGAGATCCTCACCGCGACCGGGGCCGCCGGCATCCGGCTCCGGCTCTTCGACCGGCTGGCGACCCGGATCTTCGCCCGCGACCTGATCTTCCAGTTGCCAGCCGGATCGCCGCTGGCGGTGCCGGGGACCATTGACGACGGGGACACGCGCACCTTCCACAACCTCGTGGTGGGCGCCGGAATCGACTTCCGGCTGGGCGGCCAGACCGACGAGCCGGAGACGGACCGGGCGTTCCGGGGCGGAGTGCACGGCCTCCGCTCTCCCCTCGAGCTGTACGCAGGCGGGCTGCAGTGGGATACGGGGACGGGTCTCGCCGACCTGACCGTGGCCGGCGCGCGGCTGGGGGTGGACTTCGGACCGTACGTCGGGCTCCGCGGCTACTGGTTCGGCAAGGCCGATGGCGACCTGGACGACCTCACCGACTACTTCGGCTACGGCGCCGAGGGCCGCTTCCACC
>JBKGZE010000260.1:0-4244 GCA_046545735.1 Gemmatimonadota bacterium
GGCCTTACCTTCTCCCATGCTATCCCGCCCCGCACGATTACGTCCCAATCCCCTGGACCGGGAAATCTGGGCGCTGGCCGTGCCGGCGCTCGGCGCCCTTGCGGCTGATCCGCTCGTTTCCATGGTCGACACGATCTTCGTCGGCCGTCTGGGCGTGGTGCCGCTTGGGGCGCTGGGTGTGAACGCCTCGATCTTCTCGATGGCGTTCGTCGTGTTCAACTTTCTCGCCTACGGAACCACTCCGATGATCGCGCGGGCCGTGGGTGGCGGGGACCGGAGGCGGGCTGGGCGGCTGGCCGTGGAAGCGCTTACGCTGGCTGCGCTGGCCGGGATCGTCGCGCTGGCCTTCCTCCAGCTCCTCGCCCGCCCGATCCTCGGCCTGATGGGTGCCTCGGGTGAGCTGCACGAGCCGGCGCTCCTCTACCTGCGGATTCGGGCACTCGCGGGGCCGGCGGTTCTGCTCATCACGGCCGGACATGGTGTATTCCGGGGGTGGCACGACACGCGCACCCCGCTCGTGGTGACCCTCGGGCTCAACGCCGTGAACGTGGTCCTGGACCCGATCCTGATCTTCGGTCTGGGCTGGGGGTTGGCCGGCGCGGCTCTCGCGACCGTCATCGCCCAGTGGTCGGGAGCGCTGGCGTTCCTCTGGCTGATTCTCGTGGGTCGACGGGAGGCGCTGGGGGTGACGATCTCGCTTCCCCGCCTACGCGACCTGCTCCCTTTCGTGCGCGTGGGTGGCGCCCTCCTCATCCGGACGACGGCTCTGATCGGGACCATGACCCTCGCGACAGCCGTCGCGACGCGCATCGGGACGCTCGCGGTGGCCGCGCACCAGGTGGCATCGCAGCTCTGGCTGCTCCTGGCGCTCGTGGTGGATGCGCTGGCCGTGTCGGCCCAGGCCATGGTCGCACGGTACCGCGGTGCCGACGGAACGACGACGGGCGGCGCCACCGCGCGCCAGGCGGCGGGCCGGCTCCTGCCTGGGGCCTGGTGGTCGGGCTCGCGCTCGCCGTCGGTTTCATGGCGCTCCGCCCCTGGTTGCCGCGCCTCTTCACCGACGACCCGGCGGCCATCGCGCGCGTCGACTCACTTCTGCCCTTCGTCATCTGGATGCAGCCGCTCAACGCGCTGGTCTTCGTCTGGGATGGGGTCTTCATGGGCGCCGAGGATTTCCGGTTCCTCGCCATCCAGATGGCGCTGGCCGCAGTCCTGGCCGCCGGCGTGCTGGTTGCCGTGGTGCCGCTCGGGCTGGGCCTGAGCGGCGTGTGGTGGGGGATCGTCGCGCTGATGGCCGGTCGGGCGGTCACGCTGGCGGCCCGCTATCTTGGGCTGGGTGCGCGGCGGGTTCCCGCCTGAGCGTCCTGAGTGTCCTGAGTGTGAAAAATCTGGCTGTGGGCGGCGACGAGGCGTAGGTTGCTCTCAGGAGCGGACCGCGCCCCCTGGTGAACGCCGGCCGCCCTCCCCGCGTATTCCAGGCAGAACCGTGACCGGAGTCCCGGAATGATCTCGATCTTCTTCTTCGCACTCGTTCTCGGTGGCGGGCTGCTGGCCCTGTCGCTGCTGGGAGACCTGGTCGGGGGAGACGCTGATCTGGGTGCCGATGCGGACCTGGGAATCGGCGTAGGGACGGACCTGGACGTCGCGTCCGACCTGGACGTGGCTCCGGAGATGGCGGCAGGGGCCGCGTCGCCATCGGACGCGGCTGTGGCGCACGTCGCGGCGGGCTCCGCACTGGCGGGCGCGATCCGGATCTTCACCATCCGCAACCTGACCTACTTCCTCTTCGGCTTCGGCGGGGTCGGGAGCTTCCTCCACTGGTTTGCGCCGGGGCTGGAGCCGTGGCTGGTCACGGGGGCGGCGTTGCTGGGTGGGCTCGTGGTGGGCGGCACTTCGGCGGTCGTCTTCGGGTGGCTGCGGGCGACGGACGCCGGAGGGCAGGCGGGAGAGGAGACCTTCGTCGGCTGCGAGGGCCGGGTCGTTCTTCCCCTGCGTCAGGGCAAGATCGGGCAGGTGGTCGTCCTCCGCGGCGACCGAGAGCACGAGCTGCGGGCGCTGCCGTTCGAGGCGGGGGCTACCGCGCCGGAGTCGTGGCGGCAGGTCGTGGTGATCGAGATGGAAGGGGGGACGGCCCGGGTCGCCCCGATGGAATCGCTGGCGCCGGCCGACAGTGGCTCGGCCAACCCCTGACGGAGGAGGTACCATGGTAGACATCGGCATCACCGTCGCGCTCTTCACGCTCATCGCTCTGGTGGTCATCGTGATGACCGTGGCGCGGCTCATCATCATCGTGCCCCCGAACCGGGCGGCGGTCATCACGGGGCGACGCCGGCCGCTGGGCAGCGGTCAGGTGGTGGGCTACCGTACCGTGATCGGCGGCCGGACGCTGCGGATCCCGATCGTGGAGTCGGTCGACCACCTGTCGCTGGAGACCATCCCGCTCGAGATCACCGTCACGAACGCGTACTCGAAGGGCAACATCCCGCTGAACGTCCAGGCCATCGCGAACGTGAAGATCGCGTCGGAGCCGGAAACGGACTTCAACAACGCTGTGGAGCGGCTGCTGGGGAAGACCGAGCAGGAGATCGCGGGGCTGGCGCACGAGACGCTGATGGGCAACCTCCGTGGCGTGCTGGCGAAGATGACGCCGGAGCAGGTGAACGAGGACCGTTTGACGTTCGCCGAGCACCTGGTGGAGGAGGCGGGCGAGGACCTGAAGAAGCTGGGGTTCAAGCTGGACGTGCTGAAGATTCAGAACGTCACCGACGAGGTGGGCTACCTGGAGAGCATCGGCCGCAAGAAGAACGCGGTGGTGAAGAAGGAGGCGGAGGTCGCCGAAGCGGAGAACACGTCGGAGACCCGGCGTCGGCAGGCGGAGTACAAGCGGGAGGCGGAGATCGCGGAGGCGGACGCCGACATCGCCATCGCCGAGGCGGCGAACAAGCTACGGGTGCGTAGGGCCGAGCTGCACCGGGAGGGCGAGACGGCGGAGCGGCTGGCCGCGGTGGCGGCCGAGCAGGCGGAGGTGAAGGCGCGGCGGGAGCTGGAGGACCGCCGGGCCGAGACAGAGCGGGCGCGGTTGCAGGCGGACGTGATCGCCCCGGCGGAGGCGGACCGTCTGGCGGCGGAGGAGGCCGCGAAGGGCGCGGCGGCGCCGATCGTCGAGCGGGGTCGTGCCCAGGCGGAGGCACTGGAGGCGCTGTTCGCGAAGATCGGGCAGGGCGGCGAGGACGGGTTCCGCGTCTTCATGGCGGAGAAGCTGCCCGAGCTGCTGCGGGTGACCGCCGACTCCGTCGCCGGGATCGACGTGGCCCGGATGGTAGTCATGGACGGGGGCGATGGTCACGGCCTGGCCAGCGCGGCGAACCAGCGGGTGAACGCGGCGGTGGCGATGCTCGAGAACCTGGCCGGGACATACGGGATCGACATGGACGCGCTATTCCGGGCGCTTGCCGCGAGGACCGGGGCGGCCGAGGCCGGAGCGGACGAGCTCGCGGCGCGGCTGGCACGCGACACCGTGGCGAAGGGCTGACCGCCCACGCTCCACAGGATGGCTTCGATGACGATCCGCCGACTCGTTCCGGGCGTGCTCCTCGTCGGGGCCGCGGCGTGTGCCGGACCCGCCCGTCCGCCCCCTGCAGCGCCGGCGCCGGTCCCGCCGCCCGCCGAGCGCACCGACACGCCCGAGCTCGGAAGCGCGATCTTCCTCCACCCCGATGGCGCCGGGATCGCGCACTGGGGCGCGGCCCGACTTCTCACGGCCGGACCCGACGGGCTCCTCGCCTGGGATCGGCTGGAGCGGATCGGGGTGTACCGCGGCCACCTCACGAACTCGCTCGGCTCGAGCTCCCATGGCGGGGGCACCGTCCACGCGTACGGCGTGAAGGTGCCGTACGACTCGTACGGGATGCGCGGGGGCGAGCCGCTGACGTCCCTCTCGGGCCGGCCGTACAGCATCCTGATCGAGGCCCGCGAGGCGGGGCTTGGCGACGGCCCTGTTGAACAGCGGGCACATCGCCGAGCCGGGGACGGGTGTTTTCGCCGCCAGCGCGCCCGGCCGCGGGGACGTGGAGACGATCACGCGGAAGATCATCGACAGCGGCGTCGACATCATCCTGAGTGGCGGCGAGGTGCTGCTGCTGCCGGAAGACGAGATCGGCCATTTCGGTTATTCGGGGCTGCGAGGGGACGGCCTGAACCTGATCGAACGGGCCAGGGAGCGAGGGTACCAGGTCGTTTTCACC
>JBKGZE010000261.1:0-4240 GCA_046545735.1 Gemmatimonadota bacterium
ATCGAGAGCTTCACCGGCTGGCTGCTCAACTCCTTCCGGTCCTACTATCGCGTCGGTGATCGGATCTCCGTCGGCGAGGTGTTCGGCGATGTGGCACGGATCGACTTCCTGACGACGACCGTGTTCGAGGCCGGCGGCCCGGAGAAGCGGGTCCGGGCCGCCCAGTCGACGGGCGCCCTGGTGACCTTCCCCAACTCTGAGATCCTCCGCGCGAACGTCGTCAACTACACCCGCGACTTCCCCTACGTCTGGGACGAGCTTACGATCGCCGTGGCCAACGAGAGCGACATCTCTACGGCGATCGAGGCGCTCGAGCGCGTGGCGTACGAGGTGGTAGGCGAGCGGATGGAGCATGCCGCGCACGACTACGCGGCGCTGCTGACCCGGTCCGGGCTGGCCTGGGATGTCGCCACCCGGCCCGAGGTGTTCGTGGCGGCCCAGGAGTCGTATACCGAGCTGACGATCCGGTACATGGTGCCGGTCCGCGAGATGCGCGTATGGTCGTCCAGACTCCTCATGGCCCTGACCGAGGCCATGGCGGCGCCCGATATCGCGGAGCGGGTCTACCCGGCCTACCCCCGCAGCCAGGTCCAGCCGCTGCCGCTGCCCGCGTGGGTCCGCCAGC
The DNA here is from genome assembly GCA_046545735.1 of Gemmatimonadota bacterium. Lineage (GTDB taxonomy): Bacteria > Gemmatimonadota > Gemmatimonadetes > Longimicrobiales > RSA9 > JAWVYT01. The sequence continues at coordinate 626 of JBKGZE010000261.1, forward strand.
ACAGATCCGATCAGGAACAGGGACGGGAAACGTGATGCAGAAGTGGATGAGCGTGGCCGCCGTCGCCATTTTGATGGGGCTCGGCTGTCAGATCGCCGAGAGGGAGGTCGCCCACGGAAACGACATCTGTGAGCCCGTCTCGCTCGAGACGGCGCTGCCCGCGGCACTCGTGGAGACCAGCGGCGTGGCCGCCAGCCACAGCCACCCCGGCGTATTCTGGACCCACAACGACTCCGGCGGCGACCCCCTGGTCTTCGCGGTCGACTCCGCCGGCCGCCTCCTGGCGACCGTCCGGCTCCGCGGCGCCACCAATCGGGACTGGGAAGACATCGCCGTGGGGCCCTGCGATCCGGGAGGCCCCTCGTGCCTCTGGATCGCCGAGACCGGCGACAATGACGAGAAGTACCCCCACGCGGCCGTCTACCGGATCCCCGAGCCGGCACCCGATGACGCGGCTGTCGATGCCGACATCTTCCGGTTCCAGTACCCCGGCGGCGCCCGCGACGCCGAAGCCATGTTCGTGACCGACGCGGGCGTCTACGTCATCTCGAAAGGACGGAGCCACGCCATCGAGCTGTTCCGACTCCCGCCACCCTACCAGGCCGATGCCACCGTCCCCCTCGCGCGCCTCCAGCGCCTCGCGCCGCCGCCGACCAGCGTATCCGCACAGGTCACCGCCGCCGCCAACGACGGGACCCACGCCGTCCTCCGCACCTATTCCGGCCTCCATTTCTTCACCATCGAAGCCGACACCCTCCGCCCCTACGGGACCCCCGCGGACGGCGTCGCCCCCAGCCAGCCCCAGGGAGAGGGGGTGGACTTCCTCGATGGGGGGCGGTTCGTCCTCACCAGCGAGGCCCGCGGCGCACGACCACCGACTCTGGCCATCACGCGCTGCGACCCCACCCGCACCCCGGCGGATACGGCCGCGACGCCCTGAGCCCCGCGACGAGCGCACGCCCCTGTCCCGCGTGGCCGTCGAATCGACCCGCCAGCCCGCCCCGCCCGCGGGCCCGGGTTGAACCCGAACCCCCCGCAAGGGGTACCAAGAGACCGCGGCAGGAACGGCCCTTGCAAGTTAAAGGGTTGGCTCCCTTAGCTTTAGGATGAGAAAGGGCGGTTCTTATGATAGACGAACGACAGAACGATCCGAACAATCGGGACGCGTTCCCTGACAGCCAGGGGCGGGAATACCCCTGGAAGGCGACGGAACTCGAGCGCGGCCCCTTCGAGCGACGCCGTGGCCTGGACCGGAGGGCGCCGGATCTGTCCTCGGAAGAGGACACCGGGGCGTCGGACGAGAGCGTGTCGACGCGAGGCGGCCGCCGCCGCTGGGGGCGTCGGAAGACGGACGTGCTGAGCGTCGGGGGCCAGAGCATGGCCCGTCGTCTTCGCGAGCCGATCATCGGCCTGACGCTGGCGGGCATGGCGGTACCGCTGATCAATGCGGGGCTGAGCCCTGAGCAGACCGAGAAGGCGGCGGGGACGGAGGACGCGGAGACGGCCGCGCCGGACGCGGCGGAGCGGGATCTGGACGAGGCGGTGGGGGACGTCTGGGCCGAAGCGGAAGCGGACGTGGTCCGGGCGCAGACGATCGAGGGTGCGATGACGCGTTGGAGCATCGACGCGGCGCTTGCCGAGAAGATCTACGACTACGCGACGAAGCACGACATCGAGCCGGACATGGCGTACGGCCTGGTCTTCACGGAGAGCACGTTTCGGGAGCGGGCGGTGAGCCACGTGGGCGCGCGCGGGCTCACGCAGTTGATGCCGCGGACGGCGCAGTGGTTGGATCCGGGCGTGAGCGTCCGGGACCTCTTCGACCCGGACGTGAACCTCGACCTCGGATTCCAGTACCTGCGGCAGCTGATCGAGAAGTACGACGGCGACGTCCAGAAGGCGCTCACGGCGTACAACCGGGGCCCCGGCACGGTCGACCGGATCCTGGGGGTTGGTGGGAACCCGGACAACGGGTACGCGGGGAAGGTGCTGGCGGGGTGATCGTCCGTCACCCGGAACGCGGGGGACGTGGGGGTGCCGATGCGCGGCTCCACGTCCCCCGCTCTCATGTGTACGCGGCCCGTGGCGCGTTGGGCCGGCCCGACTCCGGGGTCAGATCTTGCGCAGCTTGATGCTGCCGTTGACCGTGGACAGGCGGAGCTCGGGGCCGCCATCACCGATGGTGCCCCGGAGGCTCCGGCGGGTGACCTTGCCGGAGACCAGGATCGAAAAGTCGCTGTCGATGCTCCCGTTCACGGTGTTGGCGCGGAAGTCGGCGTCCAGGCCATCCGGCATCTCGATGGTGACGTTGCCGTTCACCGTTTCGAACTCCACGTCGCCGTTGAAGCTGGCGCGGCCGATGCGGCAGAAGATGTTGCCATTGACCGAGCGCGCCTGCGCGAAGCCGGTGGTCCGGACGTCCACGCTGCCGTTGGTGGTCTCGGCCCTCACGTCCGCCTGGATGCCAGCGGCGTCCACGTTCCCGTTGACGGTGTGGCCGACGAACCGGACGCCCGAGGGCACGTGTACGGTGAAGTCGACCTGCACGTCGTTGCGGCCGGTGCTCATGGGGCCGCCGCCGGGGCGGCACTCGTTCTCCCGCCGCGCGTTGCGGGGCGTGGGGTAGACGGCGCAGATGGTGACGCCGTCCGCGTGCTCGACCACCTCGATCCGAACGGATTCCGGATCGTTGCGGCGACCGGACCGGTCGGCCAGCACGCGGACCTCTCCAGCGCCCGCCGTCGCCCGTATGTCGCCGTTGACGCCACGGATCTCTATGGCTCGGCCCTCCGCCAGGCGGCCGCGCCACTCGAAGTCGGCGTCCTGCGCGGCTGCCGTGCCCGCGGCGAGGGCCAGTGTGAGCGAAACCAGAATGGGGTGCTTCATCGTGCGTCTCCTTCTCGCGTCGCCCCTACCTCGGGCGTTTCAGGAGGATCTCTCCGTTGAAGGACTCCAGCTCGATACGCGCGCTGCCCGAGCCCATCGTGAACGTGAACTGCCGATCCTGCGTGGTGCCGGTGAGCTGGACCGGGAAGTCGGCCTCGAACTCACCCTGGAAGGTCGACACCGAGACGGTCGCGTCCGCATCCGCGGGGACGGCGACCGATATGTCGCCGTTGTGCGTGCTGAAGACGTAGCGCCCGCTGGCGCGGATCGAGCCGTCGTAGAGGATGTCGCCGTTCATGGTGCTGGCCCGGGTGCTGGCCGACCCGATTCGCCGCATGACGATGTCGCCGTTCGTGGTCTCGACGTACAGGTCGCCGGTGACGTTCTCTAGGGCGATCCCGTCGTTGACAGCCACGGCCTCGACCCGACCTTCGGCGTTCCTGATCTCGATCTCGCCCTGGATCGTCCGCACCGCGATGAGCCCGGAGCCGCCGTCCACGATCACGTCGCCGCCGACCGTCTCCACCGCGATCTCACCCGCGACGTCCGTGATCTCCACGTCGACCTGGTTGCCTTCCACCCGGACGTCCATCCAGCGGGGGACGGTGATCAGGAAGTCCGCGTCGCCGGGTCGTTCGGTATCCGACCGCGGGCGCACCCGCACACTGGACCCGCTCCGGACCACGTCCAGCATCTGACTGCCCGATAGATCGGCATCGACCTGGACCG
>JBKGZE010000262.1:0-4229 GCA_046545735.1 Gemmatimonadota bacterium
CGGATGAGTCGCTCGACCTCGGTGCGCATGACGATAGGATGCCCCTGCGGCAGCCTCCGCGCAACGAGGGCGCGGCCGGACGGTTGGGTGGTCGACCCGTCCCGTCCCCGGGCCGGGTTGGCCCGGGACCGTCATCGACCCTATTCTTCCTTGATGAGCATCGCCGAGCGCTGGAAGGGGCACCCGCCCCTGCCGCCGGACCTGAGCGAGCGCCTGCCGCGCGTGGTCGACCGGCTGCGCGCCGGCGGGGCGGAGCTCGTCTACCTGTTCGGCTCCCTCGCCGGGTCCGGAGGACGAGAACCGGAGGCGGCGGGGGACCTCGACCTCGCCGTGTGGGGCCTGGATGAGGACCGGTTCGCGGTGCTGGCGGATGTCTCCGCGCTGCTCGGCACGGACCGGATCGACCTGGTCATGCTGGAGCAGGCCCCCATCGAGCTGCGCTATCGGGTGGTATCCACCGGGCGACTGCTCCACTCCGAGAGCATCGAGATCGAGAACCGGGTCGAGATGAGCATCCTCCGCCAGTACCAGGACATGGCACCCTTCCGCGCGACCCAGGCCCGCTACGTCCGGGAACGGCATACGGCCCATGGTTCTTGACCGTCGGAGCGTGGAGCGTCGCCTGGCCGAGATCGACCAGGTCCTGGCCGAGCTCTCGGCGCTCGGGCAGGGTTCGGGGCGCCCGCTCGATATCGCTGCGCTCGAGAACGACCTCGCGCTCCGCTGGAGCGTCGAACGAGGCCTGCTGGCCGCCGCCAACCTGCTGTTGGACGTGGCCAATCACCTGGCCGCCGGGCACTTCACGGTACACCCCGGGACCTACGAAGAGAGGAGTACCTGGACATCCGGCCGGACGAAGTGGTCCGCTGGCGAGACAGGATCGTGACGTCATTCCCGCCGATCATCGCGGCGATCGCCCGCTGGATGGACGAGGTCGCCCCCAGGACCGACAGGACCCGGCGCTCGTAGTCGACAGCGTGCGTCTGCGGCCGCGACCACCCCCTGCCACTGGCCCCCGCCCCCCGTACGCCCTACCCTACACGGTTGGGACCGATGCCGCCCCCTCTGGGTAGTAGAGCGACTGTGGGCGAACCGTAGCGCGCGAGGATCGATGGATTTCAAGCAAGTCTTCACCAACATCTTCGGCTCCCGGCACGACCGGGAGGTCAAGAAGCTCGAGCCGCTGGTGGACGAGATCAACGGGATCGCGGACCGGCTGCAGTCGCTGTCGGAGGAGGAGCTTCAGGGGCAGACGGAGAAGTTCCGGGGTATCATCCGGGAGCGGACGCAGGCGCTCGAGGACGAGCTGGCGGAGCTGCGGGAGACGAAGCGGAACACGGAGGACGCGGGCGAGCGGGACCGTCTGAACGCGCGGATCAACGGCACCGAGGACGAGCTGAAGGCGACCATCGCCGCGGTGCTGGACGAGCTGCTGCCGGAGGCGTTCGCCACGGTGAAGGAGGCCACGCGTCGGCTGATGGGGCGGGAGATCGAGTTCACGGGCACGAAGGCCACGTGGGACATGATCCCGTACGACGTGCAGCTGGTGGGCGGGATCGCGCTGCACCAGGGGAAGGCGGCGGAGATGGCGACGGGCGAGGGGAAGACCCTGGTCGCCACCATGCCGCTGTATTTGAACGCGCTCCCCGGCCGGGGCGCGCACCTGGTGACCGTCAACAGCTACCTGGCCCAGCGGGACGCCGAGTGGATGGGGACGGTCTACGAGTACCTGGGGCTCACCGTGGACGTGATCGACAAGCACGACCCGGGGACCCCCGAGCGCCGGGCGGCCTACCACGCGGACATCACCTACGGCACGAACAACGAGTTCGGGTTCGACTACCTGCGGGACAACATGGTGCACTCGCTGGAGCAGCGGGTGCAGCGGGGCCACAACTACGTGATCATCGACGAGGTGGACTCGATCCTCATCGACGAGGCGCGCACGCCGCTCATCATCAGCGGCCCCGTGGCGGAGGAGAAGAGCGAGATCTACGGCCGTTACAACGGCATGGTGTCCAGCCTGCACCGCAAGCAGACGCGGATCGTCAACGAGCTGATCGCGGAGGCGGAGAAGCTGCTGGCGGAGGGGAACCGGGCGGAGGCGGGCGACAAGCTGCTGGCGGCGAAGCGGGGCGGTCCGAAGAACAAGCGACTGCTGAAGCTGTTCGCCGACGACCCGGGGCTCCAGAAGGAGGTGCAGCAGGTGGAGGCCATGTACATGCGGGACAAGAGCCTGCACGAGATCGACGAGTTCATGCTCTACGCCATGGACGAGAAGGGGCACAACGTGCACCTCTCGGACGCGGGGCTGGACGAGCTGAGCCCGAACGATCCGGAGGCGTTCGTGGTCCCGGACATCAGCGTGGAGATCGGACAGATCGAGAAGGACGAGTCGCTGGACCTGGACGAGAAGCGCGACCGGATCCAGGCGCTGGAGCGGGAGTTCGCCGAGAAGAGCCAGAAGATCCACGCCGTCCACCAGCTGCTCAAGGCGTACACCCTCTTCCACAGGGACGAGCAGTACATCATCGAGGACGGGAACATCGTCATCGTGGACGAGTTCACCGGCCGGAAGATGGCGGGCCGGCGCTGGAGCGACGGGCTGCACCAGGCGGTGGAGGCGAAGGAGAACGTGAGCGTCCGGGGCGAGACGCAGACGCTGGCCACCGTCACGATCCAGAACTACTTCCGGATGTACGACAAGCTGGCCGGGATGACCGGTACGGCGGAGACGGAGGAAGGCGAGTTCCACGCCATCTACGGGCTGGACGTGATGGTGATCCCCACCAACCGGCCGGTGATCCGGGACGACCGTCACGACCTGATCTACAAGACCATCCGGGAGAAGTACAACGCCATGATGGACGAGATCGAGCGGCTGAACCGGCTCGAGCTCCCCATCCTGGTGGGCACGGTGAGCGTGGACACCTCCGAGACGCTCAGCCGGATGCTGAAGCGCCGGGGCATCCGGCACAACGTGCTGAACGCCAAGTACCACGAGCAGGAGGCCCAGATCGTGGCCGACGCCGGCCAGCCGGGGGGCGTGACCATCGCCACGAACATGGCCGGCCGCGGGACCGACATCAAGCTGGGGCCGGGCGTGACCGACTCCCGGACCGTGGCGTGGGCGAAGGAGCGGGGGCTGGACCCGGCCGAGCTGGTGCCCATGGACCCGAACCGGTGGTTCGACGTGGAGAAGGCGTCGGTCGACGACGAGCTCGAGCCGGGCGGGCTCCACATCCTGGGCAGCTCACGGCACGAGTCGCGCCGGATCGACCGCCAGCTCCGGGGCCGGGCCGGCCGCCAGGGCGACCCGGGGGCGAGTCAGTTCTTCCTCTCCCTCGAGGACGACCTCATGCGCCTCTTCATGTCCGACCGCGTGGCCGGGATCATGGAGAAGCTGGGGCTGGAGGAGGGCGAGGTCATCACCCACGGGATGGTGACGAAGTCCATCGGGAAGGCGCAGGCCCGGGTCGAGATGCAGAATTTCGAGGCCCGCAAGCGGCTGCTGGACTACGACGACGTCATGAACCAGCAGCGCGAGGTGATCTACGACCTGCGCCTCTTCGCCCTCGAGGGCGGGGAGGACCTGAAGGGCGAGATCCGGGAGATGACCGAGACGGCGGTGCGGGAGACCATCGCCGACTTCACGCCGCCCGAGCTGCGGCCGGAGGAGTGGGACCTGAGCGGGCTGCGCCAGCGGCTGGCGCTCGAGAACTTCATGATCGTCCCCGAGCTCCCCGAGCAGAACGACCCGGACCACGGCTTCGAGCGGCCGGAGGACGTGGAGGATCTGGTCCTCGGGAAGGTGGACGAGGCGTTGAAGTCGAAGTTCGCCGAGTTCGGCGAGCACCAGGAGCGGATCCTCAGCTGGATCCTGCTCAGCGTGATCGACGAGCAGTGGCGCGACCACCTCTACGACCTCGACCACCTCAAGGCGTCCATCGGCTTCCGCGGCTGGGGGCAGAAGGACCCGCTCATCGAGTACAAGAAGGAAGCGTACGAGATGTTCGTGGGGCTCATGGCGGACGTCCGGAAGAAGGTCTCCGGGCTGGTCTTCCGGGCCCAGCTCGCGCCGCAGCCGGCGCCGCGGGCCATGCCGCCGCGGAAGATGACGCTGTCGGGGCCCAGCGACACGCCGGGCGACCGGCAGGGCACCGGGATCGGGGTGGGCGACCGGGTCGCCGCGGGTGGCCAGGGCCGGAGCGCCGGCTACGGGGCCGGGG
>JBKGZE010000263.1:0-4220 GCA_046545735.1 Gemmatimonadota bacterium
AGCTGGGGCTGTTCGGCGCCATCACGTCGAAGCCGAAGGACGAGGCGACGAAGGAGCTGGACCCGGCGCTCGCGGACCAGGGGTACGTCTACTACAGCCCGATCGTGGGGCTGCGCCAGCGCTTCGACCTGGACGTCTGCATACGGCCGTGCCGGTCGTTCCCGGGCAACCCGCTGAACTTCGTGCGGCAGACGGTGGACGGTGAGCTGGACGAGCCGGAGGTGGACGTGGTGGTCTTCCGGCAGAACACGGAGGGGTTGTACGCGGGGATCGAGTGGACGAACCCGCCGGCGCACGTGCTGGAGGCACTGAAGACGCACAGGAAGTTCGAGCGGTTCGCGGCCACGCCGCCGGCGGACCTGGCGATCTCGACGCGCGTGTTCACCCGCAACGCCTGCAACCGGATCATGCGGGCGGCGTTCGAGTACGCCGTGGAGCACGGCTACCGGAGCGTGACGGTGTGCGAGAAGCCGAACGTGCTGCGGGAGACGTCGGGGATGATGGAGGAGGAGGCGCGGCGGGTGCACGCGGACTTCCCGAACATCGACCTGTGGTCGACGAACATCGACGCGCAGATGATGTGGCTCACGAAGAACCCGGAGGACTACGGCGTGATCGTGGCCGGGAACATGTTCGGCGACATCGTGAGCGACGCGTTCGCGGGGCTGGTCGGCGGCCTGGGCTTCGCGTGCTCCGGGAACATCGGGGACGAGGTGGCGGTCTTCGAGCCGACGCACGGCTCGGCGCCGAAGTACGAGACGCTGGACCCGCCGATCGTGAACCCGATCGCCATGATCCTGAGCGCGGCCATGCTCCTGGACCACGTGGGCGAGCGCGACCGGGCCGAGCGGGTGCGGGCGGCGGTGGCGGCCGTCGTGAAGGACGGGGCGGTCCGTCCGTACGACATGATGCGGATCCCCGGTGGGCCGGACGCGCTGGATCGGGGCGCGGCCACCACCAGGGAGGTCACCGACGCCATCATCGCGGCGCTGGGCGCGGAAGTGACCGCGGGAGGTGAGCGGACGTCATGACGGATGCGGTGACGGAGCCGGGGGGCGCGGCCGGCACGACCGGAGCGGCGCGCGGGGAGGCGGGCCGGAGCGGCGATGACGTCCGCTCCGACCTCCGCGTGGTGGTGGAGGCGGGCGGCGGCACGCTCGACATCGAGCTGGCCTCGAAGGTCGAATCGCTCTACGGCGAGTCGATCCGGGCCACGGTGCGCGACACCATGGAGGCGCTCGGGGTCCGGGAGGCGCGGGTCGTGGTCGAGGACCAGGGCGCGCTCCCGTGGGTGATCGCGGCCCGCGTCGAGGCCGCCGCCCGGGCCGCCGGTCTGGTGGGCGAGCGGACCTCGGTCTTCTATGGCTGTGAGACCGGGCCTCGGCGCACCGAGGCGAGCGCCCGCGACCGGCTCCGTCGCTCCCGCCTCTACCTGCCGGGGAACGAGCCCAAGTTCATGCTGAACGCGGGGCTGCACCGGCCGGACGGGCTGATCCTGGACCTCGAGGACTCGGTCCACCCCGACGCGAAGGCCGCGGCTCGGCTCCTGGTCCGGAACGCGCTCCGCTGCCTCGATTTCGGGGGCGCGGAGCGGATGGTCCGGATCAACCAGCTGCCCCTCGGGCTCGAGGACCTGGACGCGGTGGTCCCCGAGTGCCCGGACCTGGTCCTGATCCCGAAGGTGGAGAAGGCGCAGCAGATCGCGGCCGTGGCCATGCGGATCCGGGAGATCCAGGTGACGCGGGTGAACCAGCGGGGTCGGCGGGAGGAGATCCGGCCGATCTGGCTCATGCCGATCCTGGAGTCGGCGCTCGGGCTGGAGAACGCGTACTCCATCGCCGCGGCGTCGGAGAGCGTGGCGGCGCTGACGATCGGGTTGGAGGATTACACCGCGGACCTGGGCGTGGAGAAGACGGCCGCGGGCGAGGAGACGCTGTGGGCGCGCCGGCGGCTGGTGAACGCGGCGCGGGCGACCGGGGTGCAGGCCATCGACTCCGTCTACGGCGACGTGCAGGACGAGGACGGGCTGCGCCGCTGGGCGGCGGCGTCGCGGGCCATGGGCTTCACCGGCATGGGCTGTGTCCACCCGCGCCAGGTCCGCGTGATCCACGAGGCGTTCGCCCCCACGCCGCAGCAGTTGGAGAAGGCGCTCCGGATCGTGGAGGCGTTCCACGAGGCAGAGCGGAAGGGGCTGGGCGTGGTGAGCCTGGGGAGCAAGATGATCGATGCGCCGGTGGTGCGCCGGGCCCGTCGCCTGGTCGAGCAGGCGCGGGCGATGGGGCTGGTGGAAGGAGTCGACGATGAATGATGGCACCCTGACCCGGCCCGCCGCGCCATGGCTCGAGGGGCCGCCCGCGGACGGGCTGGAGGAGAACGCCGCGGGGCGGGCGGTGCCCACCCTCGTCAACGGCGAGAAGCAGGTGCCCTACCGGGGCGTGGGCGGGTACGCGCCCGAGGGGCGGAAGCACGCACCGCCGATCCGCTCGGTCCGGGATTTCCCGGCCGACGGGGACAAGCGGGTGCCGGACCTCCGTACGGCGCTGGAGCGCGTGGGGCTGCGGGACGGGATGACCATCTCCACGCACCACCATTTCCGCAACGGCGACAGGGTGGCCGTGATGGCGTTGGAGGCGGCCGCCGGGCTGGGCGTGAAGGGGCTGCGCTGGTTCCCGAGCGCGTCGTTCCCTGCCCACGCGCCGGTGATCGACCTGGTCGAGAGCGGCGTGGTTCACCACATCGAGGGGAGCATGAACGGCCCCCTGGGGGACATGACCTCCAGGGGCCGGATGCCCGGGCTGGGCGTGCTGCGCTCCCACGGCGGGCGCTGGCAGGCGATCCAGGACGGGGAGGTGCACGTGGACGTGGCGGTGATCGCCGCGCCCACCGCCGACCCGTTCGGCAACGCCGACGGCTCGCACGGCCCGTCCGCCTGCGGCTCCCTCGGCTTCGCCCTGGCCGACTCCATGTATGCCGACCACGTCATCGTGGTCACGGACAACCTGGTCCCGTTCCCGTGCATCCCGTGGCAGATCCAGGGGAACAACGTGGACGCGGTGGTGGTGGTGGACTCGGTGGGCGACCCGGACAAGATCGTCTCCGGCACCACCCAGATCACGAAGAGCCCGGACCGGCTGCTCATCGCCGAGTACGTGGCCCGCTTCCTCCGCGATGCGGGGATAATGCGCGACGGCTTCAGCTTCCAGGCCGGGGCCGGCGGGATCGCCCTGGCCTTCGTCGCGTTCCTGAAGCAGCTGATGCGGGAGGCGGGGGTGAAAGCCCGGTTCGTGCGCGGCGGGTCGACGCAGTACCTGGTGGAGCTGCTCCAGGAGGGGCTCACCGACTACATCCTGGACGGTCAGACGTTCGACCTGGCGGGCGTGAGCTCCATCGCCAGCGACCCGCGGCACGTGGCCACGTCGCCGTTCACGTCCTACAACTACCACGGGAAGGGCAATTTCGCTTCCATGGTCGACGCGGTGGTGCTCGGCGCCACCGAGGTGGACCTGGACTTCAACGCGAACGTGGTCACCCACTCCGACGGCATGCTGCTGCACGGGATCGGCGGGTGGCAGAACTGCCTCTTCAGCGGGTGCAGCATCCTGGCCGTGCCCGCGTTCCGCGACCGGATCCCCGTGCTGGTGGACCGCGTCACCATCCTCACCGGGCCGGGCGAGCTCATCGACGTGGTGGTGACGGAGCGGGGGATCGCCATCAACCCGCGGCGTGAGGACCTGCTGCGGGCCACGGAGGGAAGCGATCTGCCCATTCGCCCGATCGAGGCGATCAAGGCGGAGGTCGAGGCCATGATGGGCGGGCCGCCGGCACCGCCGCGGACCACGGACCGTCCCGTGGCCATCATCAAGTGGGTCGACGGGACCGTGCTCGACACGGTCTGGCAGGTGGCGCCCTAGCCGGCGCCGGCCTGTCGACCCACCCGCAGGAGAGGAGGACCGCATGTTGAAGGTACGGATGGAGACGGAGCGGCTCTCGGTCGAGGAGCTGGCGAACATCTCCCACGCGCTGCGGACCGGCTGCGCCGAGTGCATCGAGAAAGGCGTGGCCGAGGCCTGCCGGCACCCCGAGGAGATCGAGCGGTTCCTGAACGCGCTCGCCGACGCCATCGACCACGACCGGCTCGAGCGGGAGCGCCGCGACCGCTCGCTGGCCCTGGGCGTCGACCCCGTCTCCGGGGAGTGGGACGCCGGCGCCTGATGGCCGGC
>JBKGZE010000264.1:0-4219 GCA_046545735.1 Gemmatimonadota bacterium
TCGAGCGTCTGATCGCGGGCCTGCTGGCGGGCCCGCCGCTCGGCGTCCTGCTCCCGGCGTCGGACCTCCCGCTGGCGCGCTTCGCTCTCGGTTCGGAGCGCGTCGGCCTCGGCCCGTGCCTCGGCGGCCGCCGCCCGCTCCCGGGCGGCCTCGCTCACCGCGTCCGCCAGCTCCTGCTCCTTCTCCTCCAGCTCGGTGATGAGCTGGCTGACGTCCCGCTCGCCCCGGGGGAGTGCGGACCCGGCGCGCTCCAGCACGTCCTCGCGGAACCCGAGGCGTCGGGCGATGGCCAGTCCGTAGCTGCGGCCGGGGACGCCCTTGAGCAACCGGTAGGTGGGCTCGAGCTCGCGGGAATCGAACTGGAGCGACGCGTTCACCACCCCGGTGATCTCGCCCGCCAGGAGCTTGAGCTGGCCCAGGTGACTGGAGGCGACGGTCAGGGTGCCGCGGCCGGTCAGCTCCTCGAGGATGGCGCGGGCCAGCGCGGCGCCCTCGGCGGGATCGGTGCCGCTCCCGATCTCGTCGATCAGGACCAGCGAGCCCGGGTCCGCGCGCTCCACGATCTCCTTCAGGTTCGCCAGGTGCGCGGAGAAGGTGGAGAGGCTGGCCTCGATGGACTGCTCGTCGCCGATGTCGGCGAAGACGTCGTCGAAGACGGGGAGCCGGGTGTTGTCCGCCACCGGCGGCACGATCCCGGCCTGGGTCATGAGGCTGATGAGACCCATGGACTTGAGGAGGACGGTCTTCCCGCCAGTGTTCGGCCCCGACACCACCATGGTTCGCTCGCCGGGGTCGAGCCGGAGGTCGAACGGGACCACCGGCTGCCCGCTCTCGAGGAGGAGCGGGTGCCGTCCGGCCACCACCTCGTACTCGCCGTCGGCCAGGGCGGGGGTGGCGGCGTCGTGCTCGCGGGCGTAGCGGGCCCGGGCGAGGAGGGAATCCAGCTCGACCAGGGCGTCCAGGGCGCCGCGCATCTCGTGGGCGTGGGGCCGGAGCGACGCGGTCAGCTCCTCCAGGATCCGCCGGACCTCGCGGGTCTCGGCCAGCTCGAGCTCCCGCACCCGGTTCATGAGGTCGAGGGCGAGCGGCGGCTCCACGAAGAGGGTGGCGCCAGTGGCGGACTCGTCGTGCACGATCCCGCCCACCTGCCTGCGCCCCTCGCGCCGTACCGGGACCACGTAGCGCCCTTCCCGCACGGTCACCGAGGCGTCCTCGACCCGCACGCCGGCGGGGAGAGAGGCCATGAACCGCTCGAGACGCTCGACAATGGTGCTCCGCTGGGCCCGCAGCTCGCGGCGGATCCGCGCGAGCTCCGGACTCGCGGCGTCCTGGACCTCACCCGCCTCGTCGATGGCGCGCTCGATGGCCTTTGCCTGCCGGTCCAGGGCCACCAGCCGATCCCAGATGCCGCGGAGCGACGAAAGCTCCTCCACATGGCGGCCCAGGGCGTCCCGTGTTGCCGAGCTGGAGCGGAGCAGCCGGGCGCCATCGAGCAGCGTCCGGGCCTCCCAGAAGGAGCCCGGCTTGGCCAGCCGCTTCAGCTCGACGCGGAGCGCCGGGATCGGGGGGAGCCCCCACCCCTCGCTGCGAACGAGGAACGCGTGGGCGGCGTCTACGCGGGCCAGCGCGCGCTCGATCCGGCGGCGGTCCGTGCCGGGCTCGAGCGAGCGGATGGCCGCCTTCCCCAGCTCGCTCGTGGCCCGCCGGGCCACCACGTCGAGGACGGCCGGGAACTCCAGGACCTGGAGCGCGTGACGGTTCATGCGCTGCCCCTCAGCCCAGCTCCTCGCGGACGATCCGGTTGGCTTCGCGGCCGTCGAAACGCCCCTTGATCCGCGGCATCAGCTGGCCCATGACGGCGCCCATGTTGTCGGCGCCCCCGGCGATCGCCTCCCGCACGATCGCCCGGACCTCGTCCTCGCCCATGGATTCCGGCGTGTACGCGTCCAGCAGCTCCGCCTCGCGCTCCTCCTTCTCGGCCAGCTCCTCCCGACCCGCCCCGCGCATCTGCTCGGCCGCCTCCGCCCGCTGCTTGATCGAGCGGGTCAGCACCCCGATCACGTCCTCGTCGGTGGCGTCGCGGCCGAGCTCGATCTCCTTGTTGCGGATTTCCGACAGCACCGTGGTCAGCACCATGGTCCGCAGCCTGTCCCTGCCCCGACGCGCCTCCACCAGATCGGTCCGGATGCGATCCTTCAGCGTATCTGCCATTCCGTTCACCTCCCCATGGCCCCTGGTCTTCGATCCGAGGGAAACACGTCCCGTTGCGACGCCAATCCGGCGCTTCCCGCCATTCCCGTTCGGTGGACTCCGTTACATGATGGAGTCCCCGTGGAACGGAGGCCACATGACAGAGCCCCTCACCGACCGCGCCGCGGCGTTTCTGAGCGCCCGCCGGCTGGTCGCCATCCCGCTGCCGGTGCTGGCCCGCGCCCTCGCCACCGCGCCCGGCGCCCTCGCCGCCCAGCTCGAGGAGGACGACCGTTTCATCTTCGTGCAGCCGCAAACGTATCCGGATCTCACGCTCCTCGCGCCGGCGGACCGGACCGCCTACGAGGCGGCCTTCCGGGCGGCGGGCTGGGAGCCCACTCCCACCATCTCCCTGGCCGCTCCGCCCCCGGATGGGTCTGTGGACGGGTTGCTGTGCGACAGCGTGGCCCGGCTGCTCGCCCGCACGCCGACGCCGGCGCTCGCCGCGGCGGCCGAGCGCCTGCAGGCGGCGCTGCGGACGGCTGTCAGTCCGGAGCCAGCAGCACCGTCCACCACTCTTCCTCCTCGTCCGTCCGGACGGGACGGAACCCCGCCGCGGCGGCGGCCCGCACCACGCCGGCCGCCTCCGTATCCAGGATCCCGCCGAGGATGACGCGCCCCCCCGGCCGGAGCGCCCGGGCGAACGCCGGGATCAGCGGGACGAGCACGCCGCTGAGCACGTTGGCGAGGATGAGGTCGAAGCCGGGGCCACGAGCTCGGTCGAGGTAGTCGTCGTCGACCTGTGCGTGCACCAGCTCGACCGCCCCCGCGACGCCGTTCCGCTCCAGGTTCTCGCGGGCGGTGTCGAGGGCGTCCTCGTCCAGCTCCGCCGCCAGCGCCCGGTCCGCTCCGAGGCGGACGGCCGCGATGGACAGGATGCCCGTCCCCGTGCCCACATCCAGGACGCGCTCCCCGCCGTGGATCTCTGCCTCGAGCAGCCGGAGCGCGCCCCGGGTTGTGGCGTGCTCCCCGGTTCCGAACGCCGTGGCCGGGTCGATGACCACGACGATCCGGTCGCCTTCCTCCGCTACGACGTTCCACGGCTGCGTGACCGTGATCCTGCGCCCCACGCGGCGGGGGGCCAGGCCCTCTTTCCAGCGCGCGCCCCAGTCCTGGTCGGCCACCCACCGCCAGGTGATCTCCGGCGCGGCGCCGGCGATCCCAGCCAGGCGATCGGCCGCCCCCGCCACGAAGGACTCCGGCTCCTCCGGCTCCGGGAGGTAGGTGGTGAGCAGGGCCCCTTCCTCCTGCACGGCGCCACCGCCCAACGCGACGAGCCCCTCGGCGAGCTCGCTGGAGAGCTCTTCCGAAGGGGCTCGGACCGTCAGGACGAGCCAGCGCCCGGGTCTCACGCGCTGAACGCCTGCCGGACCTTGCTCCAGAACCCGCCCGACCCGTTCTCCCGGTCGATGGCGTCGGGTGCCGACTCCTCGACCTGGCGCAGCCGTCGAATCAGCTTCTCCACCTCCGGGTCCAGCTCCCGGGGGATCCAGACGACGATGCGGACCAGCTGGTCGCCACGTCCGGCCGCCTGGAGCCGCGGCAGCCCTTCGCCGCGCAGCCGCAGGATCGTCCCCGACTGCGTGCCGGCCGGGACCTCGATCTTGGCGCTGCCCAGCACCGTCGGGACGTCGACGGTGTCGCCCAGGACCGCCTGGGCGTACGTCACCGGAAGCTCGTAGTAGAGGTCGGCTCCATCCCGGACGAACCGATCGTCCTCCTCCACATCCAGGACGACGTACACGTCCCCCCGAGGGCCGCCCCGCTTCCCGGCGCTCCCCTTCCCGCGCAGCGTGATGTAGTCTCCCGACGACACGCCCGCCGGCACCTTCACCTCGAGCTCCGCCTCGCCCGCCTCCGTGCCCCGGCCGTGACAGACCTCGCACTCCTCTTCGATCACCTGCCCCTCGCCCCCACACGTGGGGCACGGCGTCACGCTCATGAGCTGCCCCAGCATCGACCGCTGGAC
>JBKGZE010000265.1:0-4207 GCA_046545735.1 Gemmatimonadota bacterium
GTGCGGCGCGCTCCGGGTCGCCCGCATCCCCGCAGCCGGCCAGGAGGATGAGAACGAGCGCGGCGCCGACGCCTGAGAGGCGGGAACGACGCGAGGTCATGCCGGGCATTGCTCGAGTGCGTTTCGCTCCAGGTCAAGGAGCCGCTCCTTCCGCCAGAGCCCGCCGCCGTACCCGGTCAGCCTGCCGTCGGCGCCGATCACGCGGTGGCAGGGCACCACGATGGCGACCGGGTTCTCCCCGTTCGCCTGCGCCACCGCCCGCACCGCCTTCGCCCGACCCATGCGCCGGGCCTGCTCCCCGTAGCTGCGCGTCTCGCCGTACGGAATCGTCCGCAGCTCCGCCCAGGCCGCCTCCTGGAACGCCGTGCCCTTCAGCGCCAGCGGGATGTCGAACGCCCTGAGCCCGCCGGCGAAATAGGCGCGGAGCTGCTCGAGCAGGACGCGGGTCACCCCCGTCTCCCCGGGCTCCACCACGGCCCCGAACCGCTCGCGCAGGCGCCGGACCTGCCGGTGCAGCTTCTCCTCGCCGTCGAACTCCAGCAGGCAGAGCGCATCGCCGGTCGCCCCCACCACCATCCGGCCGACGGGCGTCTCGACCCGGCTCAGCCGGACCCGGGGCGCGCCGGGATCCGGTTCGGCAGCGCCCGCGAGTCGACGGACCACTTCCTCGAAGCCGGTCCGGGTCTCGAATTCGCTACGGCACGAAGTTGCCACCATGTCCCTCCCGTTCAAGCTGCCTGGAGCCGGCCGTACGCCGGCCGGTCCGGGATCGTGGAAGATGCGGGCGGGCGGCCGCAGAATCCAGCGCCGGAGAACGCGGCCCGGGTAACCGCGATGCCGGTCGGCAGCCCGGCCGGTCTCAGGGGCCCGCGGGGGCCGGCCGGGTCGCGGGCTCGATGAGCCAGTGCTCGAGCTGCTCGGCCCGGCGCTCCTTGGTGTGTCCGGCCAGGACCACCCGTCGCGCGGCGGCGCCGATGGCGGCCCGGTCGTCGGGGTGCATCCGGAGCGCCTCGATCACCTCGTCCGTGCTCCCGGGAAGGAGGATCTCCCGTCCCGGCTCGAAGAGATCGTCGATCCCGGGCCACCGGTCCGAGAGGAGCGGCGCGCCGCACGCGGCCGCCTCGAAGAGCCGGACTGACGGTGCCCAGCCTGCCTCTCTCATGGCCCGCCGGGTCAGGTTGAGCTGCCAGTCGGCGCTGGCGTAGAAGGCCGGGTGCCGCTCGGGTGGGACGTGGGGGATGTGCAGCACGTTCGACGGCCACGCGTCCACGTCCGGGTACTGGGGGCCGGCCACCAGGAACCGGGCCTGCGGCATCCGGGCCGCCGGATCGAGGAGGAGCTGCCGTATCCCCTCCGCACGGTCCTCGCTGTACGTCCCCATGTAGGCGACGGCGGAGCGCAGCTCCCTCTCCGGCGCGACCGGCCGGTAGTGGTCGGCATCCACGCTGCACGCCAGCTGCCGGGCCTCGCGGGCGCCCAGCTCGCTCTCCAGCACTTCGTGCAGGAAAGGCCCGCCGGTGAACGACAGGTAACGCGTGAACAGCGGCACCTGATCGGACCGCAGCGACACTTCCTCGCCCGCGCGCAGCTGCTCCACCGTCACGGGCGTGTCGATGTCGTAGAAGAAGAAGGGCTCGACCCCCGCGCCGGCCAGGTCGTCGATGACCCGGGGACCCTCGTGCACGTAGGAGCCAACGAGCGTGGCATCGGCCTCGCGCGCCTCCGCCAGCAAGCGATCGCGGACCCGGCTCCACTCGGGATACAGCTCGAGCCGGCAGAAGTCCGGATCGGGCAGGTCCCGATGCTCACCGCCGTACCAGGGTGCGTCCCACTCGTAGAACGTAACGTCGTGACCCCGGGCGGCGAACGCGCGAAGCAGCGCCCTGTAGGTGGTGGCATGCCCGTTCCCCCAGCTCGAGCTCAACGTGAGGCCCGCCACCACCAGCTTCATCCGCCTCCCCCGCTCCTGAGGATCCCGTCCACCTGCTCGGCACGACCGGCATAGGTGTGGTCCCGAAGCGCTCGACGACGGGCCGCCGCGCCCACCGCCCGGGCCCGGTCGGGCTCCACGCTGTGGACCAGCTCCACGATCGCCTCCGGGCCGGACGCCACGAAGACCTCCCGCCCCGGCTCGAAGAAGCGCTCGATCCCCACCCACGCATCCGTCACCTGGCACGCCGCCGCACCGGCCGCCTCGAACATCCGCGTCGCGGGCGAGTACCCGTTCTCCACCATTGACCGGCGGTGGATGTTGACCACGAGACGCGCCGCGCCGTTCAGCTCGTTGTGCCGCGCCGTGGGCACGTGACCGAGATAGTCCACGTTCGCCGGCATCGACCGGTCGTCCCAGCCGCTCCCGCCCAGCGCGAACCGGTGCTCCGGACACGCCTCCGCCACCCGGAAGAAGAATCGATCCACCCGCTCCTCCCGGTCCGGCAGCCGGTTCCCCATGAAGAAGACGTCCCACCGGTAACCGCCGTCCGCGCGATCGCGTCCGTCCGCCCGGACGGGGAAGTGCTCGTCCGGGTCCAGCCCGTTGTACACGGGGACGCAGCTGCGCGCGCCCATCCCCTCGTACGCCTCGACCACGGGCGGCCCGCCGCCGTAGGTGAACACGCGGTCGTAGCGGGGCAGATCGTGGTGGAACGGGTCGTTCGCGTCCCGCAGCCGGGCGAGCGTGGCGGGGGCGTCCACGTCCCAGAAGGCGGTCCGGACGCGCCGTCCGCCCCCGGCGGCCCGGGCGTCGCCGCCCCGGGCGATCCGCCGCTCGAGCTCTGCGTCCCACCGCCCGACCCCGCTGCACTTGACGACCCAGTCGCTCTCCGCCAGCGCCCGGTCCACCAGCCGATCCCGTTCCGCCTCGCTGTCGTACACCATCACCCGGGCGTACGGCGGGTCCTCCGCCAGGTCCCGGTTCGCCTGTCGATCGAAGGCGTCCGGCTCGCAGAACGTGATCTCGTATCCCCGGTGTGCCAGCGCCCTGAGCAGTCCCCGGTAGTACGTGGCCGCCCCGTTCCAGTAGGCCGACACGATCGACGATCCGAAAAACGTCAGCCGCATGTCACGTCGCTCCCACCGAGTTGGCGTGCGACTCCTTTCCAGCGAGCTGCCGATAGAGGGTCTCGTAGCGGTCGGCCATCCGCGCGGCCGTGTACCGTTCCCGGGCGCGCGCCCGGCCGACCTCCGCGATCTCGTCGAGTCGGGCAGGGTCGTCCAGCACAGCCAGCAGTCGAGTGGCCAGCACGTCCGGGTACAGAGGGTCGAAGAACTCGGCCGCGTCGGTCCAGAGCTCGCGGAAGGAGCCGATCCCGCTGAGCAGGAGGGGGCAGCCGTGGCCGGCGGCTTCCAGTGGCGACAGCCCGAACGGCTCGTACCGCGACGGCCCCACATAGAGCCGGGTGTTGGCGTAGAACCGCTTCATCACCGGCCCCTCCACCTCCCCGTGCGTGACCAGGTCCGTCACGGATACGCTCTCGCCGCCGGGCCCCGCGAGAGGTCCCACCAGGTGGACGGACGGGGCCCGCTCACCGAGCTCCGCCACGGCCTGGTCCAGGAGCGGGACGCCTTTGGCCTCGTCCCACGCCCGGCCCGCCACGAGGACCATGGACCGCTCGGATGCGGGCAGCTCCGGCGCCTCCGCCGGCAGCTCCGTGCCATTGTGGATCACGCGGACCGCGGACCGGCCGTAGTGCCGGGCGAGGAGCCCCGACTGGTACGCCGTCGGCGCCACGACCACGTCGGCGCGGTGCAGGCCGGCCCGGACCACATCGGCGTATCCGCGCCACTCCTCCGGCGCCTTTGTGCCCCGTACCTCGGAGTACCACGAGACTACATCGCTGTGTGCGACGATCACCACCGGCGCCGGGTAGCTGCCCGTCGCGTGCGCGAACTGGTTCAGGTGGACGATGTCCGGCCTCCAGCTCCCGGCCACCCCTTCCAGCCAGGCGGTGCCTGCGGCCGCGTCCTCCAGTCCCCCCGCCATCCACTCCAGGCGCAGATCGCGGTGGAAGACGTCGACTTCGGGGGGGAGCTGTGCGAGGCGCTCGGAGTCGGGCGCGCCGAGCACCGCCACCGCGCACGCGTGGCCCCGCTCGACCAGCTCCTTCACGAGCGTCACCGTGTACCGCCAGACGCCGCCGACGATGTCCGTGGAAAGAAGTATCCTCATCGATAGATCCGGTCGAGAACGTTCGCAACGTCCACGAGC
>JBKGZE010000266.1:0-4200 GCA_046545735.1 Gemmatimonadota bacterium
GTCCGAGCCGGATGTAGCGGCGTGCGTCGACCCGGAGCGTGGTGTACTCGGCCCCGAACGGGCGGGTCTCGACGCGGTCGAGACCGGGATCGTACCTGCGCAGTCGCAGCTCCCCTTCGAGCCCCTGCTCGCTCTCCACTTCCACCAGCCACCCGGTGGCCGGGTCGTCGCGATCGTTGCGCGTGTCCCAGGTCAGCCATCCCCGGATCGTCCCGAGGGGGCCCTCGGCCGCCTGCGGCTGCGTGCGCCACGGCTCGTCGTTCTCCAGAAGCGACCAGGGCGTGCGCGCTTCGGCGGAGCCGTGGTCCTCGTCCCGGTACTCGAGCCCGGCCGAGAGCGGGAGGGTCCGGCCCCCGTAGCCGAGGTAGGCGCGCCAGCCGTGGCGGACGTAGTGATCCCGGTAGTCGCGGTGCAGGACGAACGTGGTCAGCGAGTTCTCGGTGTCGCTGAGCCCGTTCAGCTCGATGGGGTCGATGGTCCGGTGGAAGCCGACTCCGACCCGGACGGCCCTGTGCCCGCCAAAGAACTGCTCGAAGCGGAGGTCGTGGCCGAACTCGTCGGGGTGGACCCGCAGCCCGCTCCGGGTGCGATAGATCAGTCGCGCATCGATCACCGTCGGGTTCGACCGGCCGAGCTCGAGCCGGGGTCCGAACGCCACCGGCAACCCCTCGACCCGGTTGTAGGCACCGTCCACGGCCACGGTGAACTCGGCCCGGCCGAAGCGGGTGGGCCACGCGGCGCTGAGCCACGACTCGCGCCGGGGGCCCACGTCGACGAGGCGGTCGCCTTCGCGGCGGAACCGGAGCGCTTCCGGGTAGACCACGGCGCGTCCGGCCAGCGACTCCGTGGCTCCCCCGACTCGACCGCCCACGACGGTCACCCGGCCGGTGATCCGGCCTTCCGGCCGCAGCTCGAGGTCGCCGTTGATCACCACCACGTCGCCTGTGATGGTCCCGGCCACCGTCAGCGGGCCGCCGACCGTGGCGACGTCGCCCACCAGCTCGGCTCCCGGTGGGATCCGGGTCTCGCCCGAGAGTCGGATGGTGGTGGGCTGGTTGTAGAACGCGCCGATCTCGGCGGCCACGTCTTCCGTGAGGGGACGGGTCTCCTGCGCCGCCGACAGGGCAGGCAGGCACAGCAGCAGCGCCCACGCGATTCGTATCACCGTTCGATCCCCAGTCGTTTCATGCGTCGGTAGAGGTTGGCCCGATCCGTTCGGAGGCGGCGAGCCGCCTCGGCCACATTGCCGTCCGCGGCGTCCAGCGCCCCTTCGATCTGGTCCGTCTCGAATCGATCGAGGCGATCGGCCAGCGGCAGGTCTTCGTCCCGCGCGTGCCGGGGCAGGAGCTCCGTGACGGCCCGTTCGTCGATGGTCTCGCCACGGTGCAGGATCGCGAGCCGCTCACAGATGTTGGCGAGCTCGCGCACGTTCCCGGGCCATCCGTAATCGCGGAGCGCGGCCATGGCCCCGGGGGTGAGGGTGGGTGGGTCGAGTCCCTGCTCGGTCCGGAGCCGGTGCATCAGGTGCCGCACGAGCTCGGGAACGTCCTGGACCCGGTCGCGGAGCGGGGGCGTGCGGACGGGAAGCACGTTCAGCCGGTAGAACAGGTCCTCGCGAAAGCGGCCCTCGGCCATGGCCCGCTCGAGGTCCCGGTGCGTCGCCGCCAGCACCCGCACATCCACCGGGATCGAGGCGCTGCCGCCCACCCGCTGGATCTCACCGGACTCGAGCGCACGCAGGAGCTTGGCCTGCGCCTCCGGGCTCAGGTCCGCCACTTCATCCAGGAACAGGGTGCCGCCGTCCGCCTGCTCGAACCGCCCCCGGCGCCGCGCCGTCGCGCCGGTGAACGCGCCCTTCTCGTGGCCGAACATCTCCGACTCGATCAGCTCACGGGGGATGGCCGCGCTGTTGACCCGCACGAACGGCCCACGCGAGCGCTGCGAGAGGTGGTGGATCGCCGCCGCCACCAGCTCCTTGCCCGTGCCGCTCTCGCCGGTGATGAGGACCCGCGACTCGGTCGGGGCGGCCTGCCGGATCCGGTCCCGGACCACCGCCATCACGGTGCTGGATCCGACCAGGTCCTCCGGCCTGACCGGACGCGTGGCCCGCTCCCGCGCCCGGCGCAGCTCCAGCGCTCCGCTGACCGTGGCGAGCACCGCCTCGGGGCCCAGCGGCTTCTCGATGAAGTGGAACGCCCCCAGTCGGGTGGCCTCCACCGCGTCCTGGAGCGTGGCCCGACCGCTCATCATGACCACGGGCACGATCGGCTTCCGCTCCGCCAGCGCCCGCAGCGCGGTCAGGCCATCCGTGCGCGGCATGGCCAGGTCCATGAGGACCACGTCGGGGTCCTCCGTCACGGCCCGCTCGACCGCGGCGCCGCCGTCCTCCGCCTCGGTGACGCGATACCCCTCCGCCTCCAGCAGGCCCCTCAGCATCCGCCGGATGTTGCGCTCGTCGTCGACCACCAGGACGGAGGGCATGGGCCGTCAGCGTCGGCCCATGACCAGCTCGGCGCTCACCCACTCCCCGATCTCGCCGGCCGATGTTGTGGCGTCGTCGCAGTACATCCGGGCCTGCGGGCCGTAGAACAAGCGGATCCCCTCCTTCTCCGACGGCGCCGCCGCGCCCGTCTCGCAGCGCACCGCGTCGTAGTAGGCGGGGCTGAGCATCCGGGCCACGCTGTCACCGACGGCGGCCGTGGGCACCAGCGCGGCGAGCACGAGCGCCGCGGCGTTGTCCACGTCGGTGGCCACGTACTCGAGGAGCGCGGCCACGGCGCCGCGGACGTGTGCCGGGTCGTCGATCCGGAAGGCCAGGAGGTCGAGGAGCCGGCCCTCCTCGATCTCGTACAGGGCATCGTGGATCGGGAGATCACCGTCGTCGTACGGGATGACCAGGGTGGTGTCCCCGAGCGGCTCCGGGCCGAGGAATACCAGCTCGACATCGTCCATGGAGGCCGGCCCGCTCAGCTGGTGGCGGGTGGCGGCCGCCACGGTCCGGAACCACTCGGCGTCGCGGGGCGCGGCCACGAAGGCGACGCGGGCATCGGCCTGCTCCAGCGCCGCCGCGACGGCTGCGGCGTCGACGCCGGGGTCCACGCGCACCGCCACCGTGGTCGTGTCGATGGCCTTCGGCCCGCCCAGGTTCGCGGCGCAGGCGCTCAGGCCGAGGGCCGCGAGGACGGCTGGCAGTCGGTTCATGCTCGCTCCTCTGCGCAAGATGGCTGTGCGGCCGGGAGTCGGACCACGAACTCGGCCCCGGTCTCCAGGGAGCGAGCGCGGATCGTGCCCCCGTCGGCCTCGATGGACTGCCGCGCGAGGGCGAGTCCGAGCCCGGTCCCCCGCGTCCTGGTCGTGAAGTCCGGCTCGAAGATCCGGTCCGGCCCCTCGGGCGGCAAGCCCGGTCCGTGGTCCCTGATGCGAACGTCGAGCCAGCGGCCGTCCGGGGTCGCCTCGAGCGCCACGTCGAGCCGCGGCTCGGGGCGGTCCTCCATGGCTTCCACCGCGTTCCGGACCAGGTTGCGGAAGGCCCGCAGCAGCGCGTCGTAGTGGCCGATCACGGGCGGAAGCGAGCCGGACCGCTCGACGCGGCAGCTCGCGTCCGGCGCGTCCGTCGCCAGCAGCGATTCCACCAGCTCGGCCAGGTCCACCTCCGTGGGCGGTCCCTCGGGCGGGCGACCGAGGGAGCTGAACTGCGCCGCCAGGTCCTCGAGCCGGGCGACCTCCTGCCCGATCACCTCCACCGCCTCGGCGTAGCCCGCGTCGCGAGGCCCCGGAGGGCCGGCCCGCTCGAGGCGATGGACGGCGAAGCGCAGCGGCGTGAGCGGGTTCTTCATCTCGTGGGCCACGCGGCGCGCCATCTCGCCCCAGACCCTGAGCCGTTCGGCCGCGACCGCCCGATCCCGGGACTCCTCCAGCTCCGCCGCCGCCGCCCGTAGCGCGCCGTCGAGGACGCGCACCTCATGGATCGACCGGCCGGTGGGCGGCGGCAGTGTCTCGCCCCGCCCGAGCCGCTCGGCGAGGACCAGCAGCTCGCCGATCGGCTGGGCGAGCTGCCGGGCCAGCTGGCGCGTGGCGGCGTACGCCAGCGCCACGAGGACCAGGGCGACGGCGAGCACGAGCCAGGGCAGCGCGTCGATGAAGCGCTCTTCCAGGAACGCCCACCGGCGGGCCTGGGTAAGGGAACGGGAGAGGGCGTCG
>JBKGZE010000267.1:0-4179 GCA_046545735.1 Gemmatimonadota bacterium
GCGTGGATCTGACCCGTCACCTTCCGCTCGTGCGCCAGCGCAGACCCGAACGCCTCCGCAGGACTCCCGAACTCCAGCGGCGGCTTGTCGATCTGGTTCAGCTCGACCTTCTCACCACGCTCCACCAGGTAGTCGAACAGCTTCATCGCATGCCCAGTCTCCTCCTTCGCCTGCAGCCGCATCCACTGCGCGAACCCCTCGTAGTTCTGATCCTCGAACTGCGCCGCCATCGCCAGGTACAGGTACGCCGCGTGGAACTCGTTCGCGATCTGGTCGTTGATCAGCTGCCTGACCTTCGGGTCCATGGCTACACCTCCTCGTGCAGATTAACGATAATGATTATCGTTACAAGGTACGGGGGCCCACGGCCGTTGTCAAGCATTTGGGGGGCGCTGGGGCGTCCTGCTATCATAGGGCCCGCGCTGTGACGCGCCACGGGACGCGTGAACGGGAGAGAAGAACGGTTTGCTGGCGCTGCTTGCGGTCATGGGAATGGCGGTCCAGGGGGACTCGCTGGTGTACCGGGGGGACCGGGGCGACCTGCGGGTGTCGGTCCCGCGGGCGGAGTCGCCGGAGATCCGGGTGGACGGTCGTCTGACGGAGTCGTCGTGGGAGGCGGCGGCGCTGCTGACGGGGTTCACGCAGTCGTCGCCATCGGAAGGGATCCCGGCGTCTCAGGAGACGGAGGTGCGGGTGCTGTACGGCCCGGACGCCATTTATTTCGGGATTCTGGCCCATGACAGCGAACCCGATCGGATCCGGGCGTCGCTGACGGAGCGGGACGAGGGGGTGACGGACGACGACTGGGTCCGTGTGAGCCTGGACACGTTCGACGACAACAGCCAGGCGTACGTCTTCTACGTCAACCCGCGCGGCATCCAGGCGGACGGGCTGTGGGTGGAGGGTGCGGAGACCCGGTGGGGCCCGCCCATCGACTTCGCGCCGGACTTCCTGTGGGACTCGGCGGCCCGGGTGGCGGAGGGCGGCTGGGTGGCGGAGCTGCGGATCCCGTACGCGAGTCTCCGGTTCCGGCAGGCGGCGGAGCAGACGTGGGGTCTGAACGTGGTGCGGGAGGTCCGGCGGACGGAGTACCAGTCGTCGTGGGCGCCGCTGACGCAGAACGCGGCGAACCAGCTGGAGCTGGCGGGGCACCTGGTGGGTCTGCGGGGGCTGGAGTCGCGTCAGCTCATCGAGCTGAACCCGGTGGCCACGGGGAAGCGGACGGGCGAGCTGCGCGGGGCGGGCGAGTTCGTACGCGACGACTTCGAGCCGTCGTTCGGGCTGAACGCCCGCTGGGGCGTCACCCGCAACCTCATGCTCGACGCCACCGTCAACCCGGACTTCTCGCAGGTGGAGGCGGACGCCGACCAGGTGGCGGTGAACGAGCGGTTCGCCCTCTTCTTCCCGGAGAAGCGGCCGTTCTTCCTGGAGGGGACGGAGGTCTTCAGCACGCCGCAGCGGCTGGTCTACACCCGCGCCATCGTGGACCCCGTGGGCGGCGCGAAGCTGACGGGCAAGATCGGCTCCTTCAACGTCGGCTACCTCGGGTCGGTGGACGAGAGCCCCATCACCTTCGATGGCGCCGACGACGAGGCCGACGTCGACCTGCTCCGGCTCCGCCGCGACCTGGGCGGCGGCGGCTCCACCGCGGGCGCACTCTACACCGACCGGACCCTGGCCGACGGCTCCGAGCACAACCGGGTCGCCTCGCTGGACACCCGCCTGGTCCTCGGCGCGCGCTACACCCTCACCGCCCAGCTCGCCGGCGCCTGGTCCCGGGAGCTCGACGACGCCGCGAGCGACGACCCGGGCGCCGACCCCGGCGACCCGGCGGACCCGGGCGACCCGGGCTCCGCCCCCGCCCGCCACCTCTTCGGCCCCCTCTTCGCCGCCGAGCTGGAGCGCAGCGGGCGCGAGTTCGCCTGGTCCGCCGGGATCGAGGACGTGCACCCCGAGTTCCGGGCCCGGAGCGGGTTCATCCGTCGCACGGGCGACACCCAGCTCGGCGGCGAGGTCCGCTACACGAT
The DNA here is from genome assembly GCA_046545735.1 of Gemmatimonadota bacterium. Classification (GTDB taxonomy): domain Bacteria; phylum Gemmatimonadota; class Gemmatimonadetes; order Longimicrobiales; family RSA9; genus JAWVYT01. The sequence goes on from JBKGZE010000267.1 coordinate 2,028, forward strand.
CGTCAACGAGCCGGGCTCGTGGCTCGAGGACTGGGGCCCGCAGCTGGAGGCCCGGGCGTACTACGACCACGACGATTTCTGGGCCGGCCGGTCGTTCGAAGAGGCCGAGCTCGAGGCGGCCCTCGACGTCAGCCTCCGCGGCCCCAACGGCTTCAACCTGGCCGTGACCGACGGCTATTTCGCCTTCGACGCCGCCGACTACGCGGGGTACCGGGTGGTCGACGGCGACATGGTCAGCCCCTTCGTCGTCCCCGACCCGCTCGAGCACCTGCTGGGCGTCCGGCTCTTCGGTCGGACCCGGCCGCTCCCGTGGCTCTCCTTCCACATGCGGGGGACGTACGGCGAGGTGCCGATCTACGCCGAGGCCACGCGCGGCGTCGAGCTCGCGGTGAGCCCCCAGGCCAGCCTCCGCTTCCCCGTGGGGCTCCTGGCCGACCTGTCGTTCACCTACTCGCGGATCGAACGGGCGTCGGGCCGCCGGTTCAGCGTCGCCCGGATCCCGCGCGCGAAGCTCCAGTACCATCTCAGCAAGGCGCTCTTCGTCCGCGGCATCGTCCAGTACAACCTCCAGGACCGCGACGCGCTCCGCACCGCCGCCGGCGCGCGCCTGGCCCTCGACGGCGCCGCCAGCCAGGCGCTGGCGGAAGGCGAGCTCCAGTACGACCTGCTCGTCTCGTACGAGCCGTCGCCCGGGACCATCGTCTACGCCGGCTGGAGCCGGCTCCGGGAGGGGCCGAACACCTACCGCTTCGGCGACCTCATCCCCACGGCCGAGGGGCTCTTCGTGAAGGTCAGCTACCTGTTCCGGCTGTGACCGGCGCCGGACGACCCCACCAGCGCGCCGGACGCGTCCCCGACGACCCTGCCGGGCGCGTCCCCGACGACCCTGCCGGACGCGTCCCCGGCGACCTCGCCCGCTGGCGGCGCGACACCCCGGCCGCCCTCCGGGGGCGAATCCACCTGAACAACGCCGGCGCGTCGCTCATGCCGGAGCCGGTGCTGGCCATGGTCCGCGACCACCTGGACCGCGAGACCCGGCTCGGCGGCTACGAGGCCGCCGACGACGCCGCCACCCGGATCGAGCGGGCCTACGGCCACGTGGCCACCCTGGTCGGCGCCGCGCCGCGGAACATCGCCATGGTCGAGAACGCGACCGTCGCGTTCGCGCAGGCGCTCTCCGCCTTCGACTTCCGCCCCGGCGACGTCATCCTCACGACCCGGAACGACTACGCGTCCAACCAGCTCATGTACCTCTCGCTGGCCGAGCGCCTCGGTGTGGAGGTGGTGCGGGCGGCGGACGCGCCGGAAGGCGGCGTCGACCCCGAGAGCGTGCGGACGCTGGCCCGGGAGCGGCGCCCCGCCCTCGTCGCCCTGACCTGGGTGCCCACGAATTCCGGCCTCGTCCAGCCGGCGGAGGCCGTGGGCGAGATCTGCGCCGAGCTCGAGGTCCCCTACCTCGTCGACGCCTGCCAGGCCGTGGGCCAGATGCCCGTCGACGTCGCCGCCCTCCGCTGCGACTTCCTCGCCGCTACCGGCCGCAAGTTCCTCCGCGGCCCCCGCGGCACCGGCTTCCTCTTCGTGGCGGACCGGGCGCTGGAGCGCGGTCGACGGCCGCTGTACCTCGACATGCGCGGCGCCGACTGGACCGCCGCCGATGCCTACCGCCTCCGCCACGACGCCCGCCGCTTCGAGAACTGGGAGTTCGCCTACGCGCTGGTCCTGGGGCTGGGCGAGGCCGCGTGGTACGCCCGTGAGGTGGGGGTGGACGTCGCCCGCGAACGGGCCTGGTCGCTCGCCGCCTCGCTCCGCGACCGGCTCGCAGCGCTCGACGGCGTCCGCGTCCTCGACCGCGGCCCCGAGCTCTGCGCCATCGTCACCATCGCCGTCGACGGCTGGCCGGCCGGCGCGCTCGTCGAGGAGCTCCGCGCCCAGGGGATCAACACCAGCGCCCTCGACCGCGTCTCCGCCGTCATCGACATGGACCACAAGCGCGCCGACACCGCCCTCCGCCTCTCACCCCACTACTTCAACACCAACGCCGAGATCACCGCCGCCATCAACGCCATCACCCCCCTAACCCACGCCCCCCGAAACTGACCCCCGAGCCACCAGCCCCGAGTCACGATCGTCGTCTCAGTCCCAGGGCCCTTCG
>JBKGZE010000268.1:0-4168 GCA_046545735.1 Gemmatimonadota bacterium
GTGGAGTCGTACTGGTCGTAGACCCAGCGTTTGCTGGCGATGTTCGGCGAGCCGACCAGGGCGAGGAGCGATTCGCCGAGCTCCATCCCGGTGCTGCCGGCGTCGCCGAGCTCGGCCGTGTCCCACTCCCGCAGCCGGCGGACCTCGCCGGATTCCACGCCCTCGCGGGTGTAGACCGGGCACTCCACCAGCGCGGTGCCCGGGATCTCGGCGACGACGCGGTCGCCCTCCCGTACGCGATAGAAGCCGTCATCGGTGACCTGACCGATGACGGCCGCCTCGAGCTCCCACTTCTCCAGGATCTCGACCACGTGCCCCTCGTGACCGGCCTTCGCCACCACCAGCATCCGTTCCTGGCTCTCGCTGAGCAGGATCTCGTACGGCGTCATCCGCTCCTCGCGGACCGGCATCTTCGCCACGTCGATGTCGACGCCCGTCCCCGCCCGCGCCGCCATCTCGCTGGACGACGACGCGAGCCCCGCGGCGCCCATGTCCTGGATGCCGACGATGTGGCCGCTCTTGATCAGCTCGAGCGACGCCTCGAGGAGCAGCTTCTCCGTGAACGGGTCGCCCACCTGGACCTGCGGGCGGCTCGCTTCCGTCTCCTCGCTCAGCTCCTCGCTCGCGAAGGTGGCGCCGTGGATCCCGTCCCGACCGGTCCGGGCGCCCACGGCCAGGATCGGGTTCCCCGGCCCCGACGCGTAGCCGCGGATCAGCTCCTCGGTCTTCATGAGCCCGATGGCCATGGCGTTCACCAGCGGGTTCCCCTCGTACGCCTCGTCGAACCACGTCTCCCCACCGATGTTCGGGATGCCGACGCAGTTGCCGTAATCGCCGATCCCCTTCACCACGCCGGCGAAGAGGTAGCGGACGCGCGGCGAGTCCAGCGAGCCGAAGCGGAGGGAGTCGAGGACGGCCACCGGCCGCGCGCCCATGGTGAATACGTCGCGCAGGATCCCGCCGACGCCCGTGGCCGCGCCCTCGTACGGCTCCACCGCCGACGGGTGGTTGTGACTCTCCATCTTGAAGGCCACGGCGAAGCCGTCGCCGATGTCGATGACGCCCGCGTTCTCGCCCGGCCCCTGCAGGACCCAGGGGGCTTCCGTGGGCAGCTGGCGCAGCAGCGGCTTGGAGTTCTTGTAGCCGCAGTGCTCGCTCCAGAGCGCGCTGAAGAGACCGAGCTCCGTGTACGTGGTGTCACGGCCCAGGATCCCGCGGATGGTCTCGTACTCCTCCACCGTGAGCCCGTGCTCCGCCACCAGCTCCGGGGTGATGATCTCCGGGTCGCCGGGGCGGGGCGCCAGCGGGGGCCTGGGGGCGTACGTCATTCCGCCACCTCCCCCGCCGCGACCGTGCCGAACCCGGCCACGTGGTCCCGGATCGATTCGAACAGGGGCAGCCCGTCGGTGCCCCCGAGGATCGCCTCCACCACCCGCTCGGGGTGCGGCATGAGACCCAGCACGTTCCCTTCCTCGTTGATGATGCCCGCGATGTCATGGGCCGAGCCGTTCGGGTTCCCGGCGCCACCGGTCTTCCCGTCTTCATCGACGTACCGGAAGACCACCCGGTTCCCCACCTCCAGCCGCTCCAGCGTGGCCTGGTCCGCCTGGTAGTTGCCCTCGCCGTGCGCGATGGGCAGCGTGAGGACCTCGCCCGCCGCGTAGCGATGCGTGAACATCGTGTCCGTCCGCTCCACGCGGACCCGCGCCTCGGTGCCCAGGAACTTCAGCCCCTCGTTGCGCACCAGCGCGCCCGGCAGCAGCCCGGCCTCGCACAGGATCTGGAAGCCGTTGCACACGCCCAGCACCGGCACGCCATCCCGCGCGGCGCGGATCACGCTCTCCATGATCGGGCTGAACCGCGCGATGGCGCCCGCCCGGAGGTAGTCGCCGTAGCTGAAGCCGCCGGGCAGGATGACCAGGTCGAAGTCGCCGAGCTCGGTGCCGCGGTGCCAGACGAACTCGGCCGTCTCGTCCAGCACATCGTTTATGGCCTTGTAGCAGTCGTAATCGCAGTTGGAGCCGGGGAAGGTGACCACCGCCGCCCGCATCAGCTTTCCTCCAGACCGATCGTGTAGTCCTCGGTGACCGGGTTCGCCAGGAGCTTGCGGCACATCTCATCCGCCTGCGCCCGGGCCGCGGCCTCGTCGGCCGCTTCGAGCCGGAGGTGGATGAGGCGACCCACGTGCACGCCCTGCACGCTCTCGAACGCCAGCGAATGGAGCGCGTGCTCCACGGCCTTGCCCTCCGGATCCAGCAGACCTTCCCGGGGCGTGACCCGGACTTCGATTCGGTATGGCTTCATCTTCGTCCTTGCGAGGAGTTCCTCTCGTCCTGCCTCTTCCCTATGCGGCGGCGGTCGTCCGGGCCGATCGACCTCACCCGCTCCGCCGCCGCCCCAGCCCCGGCCACCACAGCCTGCGAGGTGGCGACAGCTCATTGTAGTCGATCTCCCGCATCTCGGCATCCGCCTCGTCCGGACGCTCGTCGTCGAGGAGGAGGTCCCGGTCCGGCAGCCGCTCGAAGAACCCGAGCGCCACGGCCTTCAACACGCCGTAGGCCACGTAGGTGGCCAGGAACGGGAACCAGAAGAGTGACGGAATGGTGAACGAGGCGACGATCACCACCACGAACGCGGCGAGGGTAAGAACGCCCTTGAGCGTCCGGAACCCGAACTTCGGCACGACGGGATAGAGCACGTGGCTCATCATGAGCATGGCCAGGCCGAGCATCATGGCGATCATGATGCTGGGCCAGGGCAGGGTGGCCAGGTAGGTGTTGAAGAATCCGGTCTGGCTGAACGGATAGAAGGTGGCCAGCGTCATCCCGGCGGCGGGGGAGGGGAGGCCGTGGAAGGCCACCTTCGCGTGCCCCGCCTGTTCTACGTTGAACCGTGCCAGCCGGATGACGGCGCCGGCGATGTAGACGAAGGCGGCGATCCAGCTCCAGCTGCCGTCCTCCAGGAACAGGTGATAGATGATGAAGGATGGGGCTACGCCGAAGCTGATGGCGTCCACGAGGGAGTCGAGCTCGCCCCCGAACCGGCTCCCGGTCTGGGTTATCCGGGCCACGCGGCCGTCCATCACGTCGGCCAGCCCGGCCAGGACGATCAGCCAGGCGGCCGTCGTGAAATCCCCCCGGGAGGCCGCCACGATGGCCCACACGCCGAAAAACAGGTTCCCGAGCGTGAGCGCGCTCGGGATGATGATCACGCCACTCTGCAGGTTCCGTCGGGGCATCACGGCCCTCCCGTCAGTCGACGCTTGACCTCCAGGTAGCGCCGTGTGGTGGCCGCGACCACCTCGTCGGGCAGGTCGGGCGGCGGCGGTCGCTTGTCCCACTCCCCCCTTCGGGCCAGCTCGTCCAGGTAGTCGCGGACCGGCTGCTTGTCGAGCGACGGTTGGCCGCGCCCCGGCGCGTACGTCTCTTCCGGCCAGAAACGCGACGAGTCCGGCGTCATCACCTCGTCGATGAGAACCGGACGACCTTCCACGAGGCCGAACTCGTACTTGGTGTCCGCCAGGATGATCCCTCGCTCGGCTGCCATGGCGCGGCCCCGCTCGTAGAGCGCCAGACTGAGCTCCCGAAGCCGCTCCGCCAGCGATGGATCGATCCGCTCCCGCATGGCGTCGAAGGTGATGTTCTCGTCATGACCCGAGGCCGCCTTGGTGGCCGGCGAGAAGATGGGCGGATCGAGGCGGGCCGACTCCTCCAACCCCTTTGGGAGCGGCTCGCCCGCCAGCGTACCGCTCTCCCGATACTCCCTCCACGCCGACCCGGCCAGGTACCCGCGCACCACGCACTCCACCGCGACCGGCTCCGTCCTCCGGACGAGCAGCGACCGCTCCGCCCACTGCTCCCGGTGCGCGGCCAGCCCCGGGACCGCCGCCTCGATCGCCGCCGGGTCCGACGCCAGCAGGTGGTTCTCCACGATGTCGCCCACCCGCTCGAGCCACCAGAGGGTCACGGCCGTCAGGACCTCCCCCTTGCGCGGGATCGGTCGGTCCATGACCACGTCGAACGCGCTCAGCCGATCCGATGCGACCATGAGCAGCCGGCCCCCGCCCACGTCGTACATCTCCCGCACCTTCCCCTTCGCGTGGAGGGGGAAGGGGAGCGCGGATTCCCGCAGCGGGGACGTGGCGCCCCCGCCCAGCTCGCTCCGGTCC
>JBKGZE010000269.1:0-4167 GCA_046545735.1 Gemmatimonadota bacterium
GGGCTGGAGGGTCCAGAGGCCGTCGTCGGTGAGGATGTCGTCGAGGATGGAGGCGAGGCGGGCCTGGAGGGCCGGGTGTCGGACGGGCGTGACGACCTCCACTCTCCGGGAGAGGTTGCGGGGGCGCCAGTCGGCCGAGCCGATGAAATACTCGGGGTCGCCGCCGTTGGCGAACTCGAAGATGCGGGCGTGCTGGAGCAGACGCCCGAGCATGCTGACGATGCGGATGTTCTCCGACAGCCCCGGCACCCCGGGACGGAGCGCGCAGATCTCGCGGACCATGAGGTCGACCTCGACGCCGGCATCGGACGCCTCGTAGAGCTTGCCGATCATGCGGCGATCGGCCAGGCCGTTGAGCTGCCCCCGCAGCCGGGCCGGGCGGCCGGCCCGGGCATGCTCGATCTCCCGGTCGAAGAGCTCGAGGAAGCGCCGACGCATGTTGAAGGGCGAGACCAGGAGCCGCTCGAACTCACCGGCGGCCGAGTAGCCCGTGAGAATGTTGAACACGGCCTGCAGCTCCTCGCCGATCTCCCGGTCGGCGGTGAACAGGGCCACGTCGGTGTAGCTGCGCGCGGTGGCGGCGTTCAGGTTGCCGGTCCCGATGTAGGAGTAGCGGCGCAGGCGGTCGCCCTCTCGCCGGACCACGAGCGCCGCCTTGGCGTGGACCTTGTACTTGAGCGGGCTGAACACCACGTGGATGCCGGCGGCCGAGAGCGACTTGGCCCAGGCGATGTTCTGCTCCTCGTCGAACGAGGCCTTGATCTCGATGAGGGCCACGGCGTCCTTCCCCAGCTCCCGTGCCCGGCTCAGCGCCCTCACCACCCCGGACTCGGTGTTGGTCCGGTAGAGGGTCACCTTCAGGGAAACCACGTCGGGGTCCTCCGCCGCCTCGCGGATGAACCGCTCGGCCGTGCTCGTGAAGTCGTCATAGGGGAAGTGGACCAGGCGATCGGATTCGGTCACCAGGTCGAAGACGGAGCGGTCCGGGTCGAAGGGGCGGGCCCGGTCCATGGGCGGGAAGCGCAGCCGGGGCCGCGTTCCAGCGTCGTGGGAATCGCTGCCGGGCTCCGGCGTCTCCTCCAGCGATGCCCCGGCCACCTCCTCGAGGGCGGCCAGGTCGATGAGCCCGTCGATGACGTAGACGTCCCTCGGGCCCAGCGCAGCCGGCTCGCCCGGCGACTCGTAGCGCAGCTCGTTGAGGATCAGCTGCCGGATCGGCCGGGGCATGTCGGCCGCCACCTCGAGTCGGACCGGTGCGCGGAAGGGCCGGCTGGCGACATCGACCTTCACCGCCTGGAGCACGTCGGCCACGAGGTTCTCCTTCAGCTGCGTCTTGGCGCTCCGGGTCACGCGGAACAGGTGTGCGCTCTCGACCTTGAGCCCGGTGAACAGCTCGGGGAGCCGGGCGAGGACCAGCTCCTCGAGCGGGACGAACCGGCGCCGGTCGCGCAGCGGCAGGAACCGGGGCAGCTCCCCCGGCAGCTCCACAGCGGCGAAGTGGACGCGATCGGAGGCGGGCAGCTGGACCACCGCGCCGATGGCCGGGCGCAGGTTCCGGATCCGGGGGAACGGGTGACTGGCGTCGGCCGCCATGGGGGTGAGGACGGCCTCCGCATCGGTGCCGTACTGCTCGCGGAGGAAGTCCCGCTCGTCGCTGTCCAGCTCGTCCCAGCGGAGGATCCGGATCCCCCGCTCCGCCAGCGCCGGCAGCAGGCGGTCCCGCAGCAGCCGCTGGGCCCGGGCGGCCACCTGGCGAGCCCGGATCCCGATCAGGTCCAGCTGCTGGTGCGCGTTCAGCCCGTCCAGCGTCCGCCGTCGGGCGCCGGCGGCCAGCTCCTCCTTGAACCCGGCCACGCGGGACATGAAGAAGTCGTCCTGGCGCTCGCCGAACATCGACAGGAACCGGACGCGCTCCAGGAGAGGCGTCTCGGGCGACTCGGCGAAGACCAGGATCCGCTCATCGAAGGCGATCCGGCTGAGCTCCGCGTTCAGCAGCCGGTCCGGCGGGATCTCGGCCTCGTACTCCTCGTCGGCCGGACGCGGGTCGGGCACCGCCAGCTCCAGCGCCTCGTGCCCGCCCTCGGGCGTCCCCGTCGGCCCGTCCCCGGCGGTGGGCGAGATGTCGGACCGGGCCGCGACTTCGAGGGCCGCCAGCGTCCGGGCCTCCCGGAGCGCCCCGGACCCGACCGTCGCCAGCAGCTCGGGCAGCGGGAGCCAGACCACCTCGTCGCCGGCGCCCTCCGGGTCCACGTCCTCCGCCAGCCAAACCTCGAGGGCCGGGCGAGCCGCGCCGCCCGCGTTCGTGCCCAGGAGGCGCACCCGGGCGTCCGGCGCCTTCAGCGCCTCGGTGAGGACGCGACGGGACGCGCTCTCGCCGCTCCCCACCCCGTACGGCACCCGCAGACCCCGCCCGTCCCGGCGGAGCGCCAGCCGCCCGCCGCGGTGCGCCACCACCGCCACCTCGCGGGCGGCCCGCACCTCCCGCTCCAGCGCCGCGAGCTCGGCCTCGTCCAGGTACTCGCGCGCCCGGCGCGGCGGCTCCGTGAGCGTGATCCGGACGCCGGGCTCGCTCTCGAACGAGCGGATGAGCGGCTCCACGTCCACGCCGTCCGGTGGGTGGACCGTGATCTCCCACAGGGTGCCGGAGAGCTCGCCGCGGCGCACCGTGAGCGTGTCGTAGTCGATATCCAGGGCGCCGTGCTGCCCCAGGCGCTCCGTGCGCCGCCGGCGCAGCGTCTCCACCTCGAACGACGGCTCGAGTCGGGTCGGGTCGATGATGGCGCGCAGGAGTCGCGCGGGCTCCGAGTCGCCGAGGAAGATGGATTCGGGCGTGGCGTCCCCCTCCGCCACCTCCGCCTCCACCCGATGTCGGGCGGGGGCGTCGGTCCCGTCGCGGTCCCGCACGTCGATCAGGAGGGTCCGGCGACCGTCGGCCTGGTGGCGGACGCGGACGCGAGCCGGCTTCAGCTCGAGCTCGGCCCCGGGCGTGTCGAAGTAGACGTCCCGGAACACGGCGATGGACCGCGACTCGCCCGTGGTGGGCAGCGGCACCGGCTGCCCCGCCAGCCGGTCCAGGATCTCCCCGTCCGGGACTACCAGCCGGATCGCCCGCTCGCCGCCACCGCTTGCTCGCCCCTCCACGCTCAGCCCTCGTACGGGACGTACTCCGCCGCCGCCACCGTCGGCGACCACCGGTCCTCCAGCTCGCCCAGCAGGTCGACAGGCGTCATCTTCTTCCGCAGTCGGACCACGGCCTCGAGGGTGTAGACGCCGTTGCGTCCCCGGGGCGGGTCCCGGAACAGCCAGTTCTTGCCCACCTCGCTCAGCACCACCTCCGCCACCTGCCGGGCCGAGTCGGGCTCCGTGGTGTGGATCAGCAGGATCCCGTCGGTCTGGATCTCCTCGGCCAGCGCTTCCATCCGCCGCTGGACGCGGGCGCGCCCCTCCCGCGTGTCCGCCAGCATCAGCGACGAGTCGCCCACGCTCAGGAGCTCGGCCTCGTCGTCCGCGTACACCTCCAGGTCGTACTTCCAGAGGACGAGCACGATGAGCGCGAAGGTAACCGACAGGAGCATGGCGATGTCCAGCGCCTGCACGCCCGCGGCCAACCCGATGGCCATCACGAGGAACACGTGGACCGCGTCCTTCGGGTCCTTCACCGTGGTCCGGAACCGCACCGCCGCCACGATCCCCGCCAGGCTGAACGCCAGTGCCAGGCTGTTCTTCACCACCATGACCGCCCCCGCCACCACCGGCGGCAGCATGATGAGGGAGTGGACGAGCGAGCGGTTGTAGCGCAGTCGTCGGGCGAAGGTGTAGACCCACGCGATCGGCAGCACCAGGAGCAGCGCGCCCACGATCACCAGCCCCATGGTGAGGGTCCGGTGCAGGTCGCCGCGCACACCGGTGAACGCGTCCGAGACGTTCGGGTCCACCGGGCTGCTGATCCCGGTGAGGTTCCCCGGGCTCAGCGGCGCCAGGAACGCCTCCCGCAGGGGCGGGAAGAAGCGCATGGCCAGCCAGGCGAGCACCGTGATCAGGACGTAATAGCCGAGGAGCCGGAAGATGGGTATGGAACGGGTACGGTCCGCGTAGCGCCGGCGATCGCCCCGACCGACGCCGAACGGGCCGCCGGACCGGTCCGGCCCCGAGCGGCGGGCGGCCGAG
>JBKGZE010000270.1:0-4157 GCA_046545735.1 Gemmatimonadota bacterium
GGCCAGGGCCGCAAGGACCGCTCGGGCGCAGGCCGCCGGGTCGGGGGCCGCCGGGTCGGAGGCCGCGGGGTCGGAGGCCGCGGGGTCGGGCGTCACGTCACGGAGCAGGATCCGGAACCGGTTCCCGGCGTGCCACCCGCGACGAAGCTTGCGGGGGTGCCGGACAGCCCGGAGCACGCGGATCCGCGGGATCTCGAGCGCGAGTGCCCGCTCGGGGTCCACGTGCTCCACGCTCAGCCACTGCCGGGCGACGGCCCGCGCGTCCTTCATCCCGGCGTACCCTACCGACGAGGGCTTCACCCCGAGCGCCCGGGCCAGGTCGGAGGCGGCGCGGGCGGTGGTGAGCCCCCGCTTCTCGACCTCGAGCCAGAGGTGGTCGCCGCGGCCGTCCGGCTCGATCGACGGGATCTCCTCGACCTCGAAATCCTCCCAGCGGGCCTTGTAGACGCCGGTGAGGGGCGGGTGATCGCCGGTCAGGAAGGGGAGACTGGGCGGGGCCATGCAGGGAGGGTAGCGCGCCGTCGGTCGCCGGTACAGCCCGGCGTCCGTCGTGGCGTCGTGTATCTCTGCCCGAGCGTGGGGCGGCGAAAAAGAGCGAGCGCTCGTTTTCCGGCAATGCGAACAGAAAGCGAGCGCTCGTTTTGGTTCCCCGGCGCGGGGCGGCGCGCCTACTTCAGCAGCTCGAACCCGGCCTGGCGCAGCGCGTCGCGGTACTCCGGCACCTCGGCGGCATAGACCCGCTCGATCTCGGCGAGCAGGCTGTCGAGGGCGGCGAGGGCCCACTCCAGCTGGGCCACGCGGGCGGGCGAGGGCTGGTACGGGGTGCCTGTGGCCTGGCCGATGGCGCCGCGCAGCTCCGCTGTCACGGTGGTGTCCTCGCGGATCCCCTTGCCCGCGGGCATCCGCAGACGGTCGAGGAACTGGCCGAGCCGGGTCTTCAGCTCGTCGGTGCGCTCCAGGAGCGAGTCGCGGGTGGCCTCGTCGGCGTCGTCCCAGTCCTCGAGCCGCTCCTCGTAGAGGTCGAGGATCTCGTTGGTTTCGTTGAGCCGGCGGATGGCCGACTGCACGCTCCGCAGCCCCTCCTGCCCGCGCCAGTACTGGGCGAGGTTCTCCTGGAGCACGGCGAGCGACTTCTCGCGACGGGGGTCGGGGAGTACCCGGACGGTGGCCCCGGCCGTGTGGTCGCCGATGGTCAGTCGCACGTCGTAGGTGCCGGGGAAGACCTCGGGGCCGCTGGGCTCGGGGTCGTCCTCGTCGGCGTCCGGGTCGGGCAGCCCCTTGCGCTCGAGCCCCCAGACGATCCGGTTCACGCCCGCCTCGACCGGGGCCTTCAGCGTCCGGACGACCGTATCCGCCTGCAGGATCTCGATGGCGCCCGGCCCGCTCGCGGCCTCCGCCGTCGCCGGCGCGACCCAGTAGCTGATGAGGGCACCGTAAGGCCGGTTCGGCCCCTGGTACTTGGTGTCGCCGGGGAAGTAGAACGGGCCGGTGACGCCGCGCTCGTGCTGGACCGCGTCCGGGACCTCGAAGAAGTGGGCCGGCTTCCCGGCGGGCGTCGCATCGGCGGCCCGGGCCCCGTCGGCCCCGTCCGTCCGCCGGGCGCCCGCCGCCATCTCGCGGAGCGGGCGGATGTCGTCGATGATCCAGGCGCCGCGGCCGTGGGTGCCGATGGCGAGGTCGGCGTCGCGGGGGTGGACGACGAGGGCGCGGGTGGGCACGCCGGCGGGGTAGCCGCCGTGGGTCCACTTGCGCCAGCTGTCGCCGCCGTCGAGGGAGAAGTAGAGGCCGAACTCGGAGCCGAGGAAGAGGAGGTTGGGCTCGACGGGGTCCTCCTCGATGACGTGGACGTAGCCGTCGACCTGGTCGGGGGCGAGGGCGCGCCAGCTCCGGCCGTAGTCGTCGGTGCGGAAGACGTAGGTCTCCCAGTCGCCGGAGCGGTGGCCGTCGAAGACCACGTAGGCCCGGCCGGCCACGTGCCTGGACGCCTCGATGTGGGGCACCCAGGTGTGGTCGGGGACGCCGGGGACGCGGTCGACCACGTTGGTCCAGCTGGCGCCGCCGTCGCGGGTGACCTGGACGTTGCCGTCATCGGTCCCGACCCAGAGCACGCCGCGCTCGGCGGGCGAGGGCGCGATGGTGAGGATGGTGGTGTGGTTCTCGGCGGCGGTGACGTCGAGCGTCAGCCCGCCCGACTCCGCCTGCCGCTGCTTCTCCGGGTCGTCGGTGGTCAGGTCCGGGCTGATGATCTCCCACGTCTCGCCGCGGTCGGCGGTGCGGTGCACGAACTGGCTGCCGTAGTAGACGACGGTGGGGTCGAACGGGTCGATGGCGATCCCGGCGTTCCAGTTGAAGCGGAGCTCGGTGGCGCTGTCGGGCGCGGGCGGGCGGATGCCCTGGGAGCCGGAGGTGGCCAGGTCGAAGCGCATGAGGCTGCCGCCCTGGCTCATGGCATATCCGAGCGTCGGGTCCGACGGGTCGATGAGGGCGGCGAAGCCGTCGCCGAAGCCCAGCTCCTCCCAGTGGTGGGCGACGATGTTCGCGCCGGCGAACGACGGCGTCTCCCAGACCTGGCTCGGCCCCATCCACGAGCCGTTGTCCTGGAGCCCGCCGTAGACGTTGAACGGGACGCGGTCGTCGACGCTCAGGTGGTAGAACTGGGCGAGCGGGAGGTTCTCGACGAAGCGCCAGGAGTCGCCCCGCGTGTGGCTGAAGTAGACGCCGCCGTCGTTGCCGGTGATGATCGTGTGGCCGTCCGGCAGGGCCACGAACGCGTGGTGGTCCACGTGCACGCTGGACCAGGGCGCGATGTTGCGGAAGGTGCGCCCGCCATCCTCGCTCATGGTCAGATCGCCGCTCACCCGGTAGACCCGGTTCTCGTTGGTCGGGTCGACGCGGACCCGGCTGTAATAGAACGGGCGCTCGTTCACGTCGCGATCGGTGTTCACCGCGCGCCAGCTGGAGCCGCCGTCGTCGCTGCGCAGCAGCGCGCTCCGCTCGGCCTCGACCAGGGCGTAGACGACGGTCGGGTCGTTCGTCGCCCAGCCCAGCCCGATCCGGCCCAGCTCGCCCTGCGGCAGCCCGTCGTCGGCCGTCAGCCGGTCCCAGCTCTCGCCGCCATCCCAGCTCTGCCACAGGCCGCTGCCGGGGCCGCCGCTCTCGAAGAACCACGGCCAGCGCCGGTACTCCCATGTCGACGCCAGCAGGTGCTCCGGGTTCGACGGGTCCATGACCAGCTGGAACGCGCCGGTCCGCTCGTCGACGTACAGCACCTTCCGCCAGGTGGCGCCGCCATCCGTCGACTTGAAGACGCCGCGCTCGGTGCCGTCGCTCCAGGCGGGGCCCAGCGCCGTCAGCCAGACCACGTCCGGGTCGCTCGGGTGCACCACGATCGCCTGGATCCGCTCCGTCCGCTCCAGCCCCAGGTGCGTCCACGTGCGACCGCCGTCGCGCGACTTCCACACGCCCCGGCCCACGCCCATGCTGTTCCGCACGCTCGACTCGCCCGTGCCGACGTACACCACGTCCGGCGCCGTGGGCGCGATCCCGATGGCGCCGATGGAGCCCACCGGGACCGAATCCATGACCGGCGTCCAGGTGAAGCCGCCGTCCACCGACTTCCACACGCCGCCCGTGGCCGCGCCGACCCAGATCTCCCGCTCGTCGCGCGGGGAGACGGCCAGCGCGGCGACGCGCCCGGAGGTGCCGGGAGGCCCGATCGGGCGGGCGTCGAGGGAATGGAAAACGGTGTCGACCGTGACGGCCGTCGGCGCCCGGTGCTCCTGGGCCGCCAGCCCGGCCGGGTGCGCGCCCGCGCTGGCGCAGGCCGTGGCCAGGACGCCAACGAGGACCGGGGCGGTCAGACGAAGCGATCGTCGCATGGTACAGGCTCCACAAGGGTTTCCAGAGGTCGGAGGCCCGGATGATACCCGTCCGGGGTCGGCGGGCGCAATCGCCCCCGCCTCCTTCCAGGACGCACCCGCGCGACGGAAGGTTGGCACGGCGCCCGTGCGACCACCCTTGCCCGGCCGGCACGCGGGGCCGTATCCGTTGTCCATGACCAGCCAATCCACCGGACCGGCCGGGCCGGCGGACCCCGCCGCCATCGACGCGGCGTACGGCGAGTTCATCGACCGGTTCAACCGCGGCGAGTTCTGGGC
>JBKGZE010000271.1:0-4156 GCA_046545735.1 Gemmatimonadota bacterium
TCAGTACACTAGTTCTTCAGGGCGTTCAGCTGGGCAAGGGTGAAACGGTAGTTCTGGCCGCAGAACTCGCACGTGACGTCGCTGTGGTCGTCTCCTTTCGACGCCTGCGTCTCGATGATGGCGTCGATCTCGGCGGGGCCAAGGAGGATGAGGGCGCGCTCGGCGCGGTCACGGCTGCATGGACAATGGAACCGGACGGGGCTGCTCTCGAGGATCCGGACGTCGTCGGGGAAGACGCGCTGGAGCATGTCTTCGGGCGTCTCTCCGCCGCGGATCATGGCGGTGGGGTGGGGCAGGCGGGCCACGTCGCGCTCGATCCGGGCCACCTCGTCGTCGTGGAGGCCGCCGAGGATCTGGATGAGGTAGCCGCCGGCGGCCACCACCTGTCCGGTGCGGTCGACGAACACGCCCAGCCCGACGGCGGACGGCTGCTGCTCGGAGCGGGCGAAGTAGTAGGCGAAATCCTTGCCGATCTCGCCGGACACGAGCTCGACCGTGCTGTTGTACGGCTCCTTGAGGCCGAGGTCCTTGATCACGGTGAGCCGGCCGCGGGTGCCGACCACGCCCGCGACGTTCAGTTTTCCATTCCGGGACTCCTGGACCGCGGGCCTCGGATTCGCCACCAGGCCGCGTACCTCACCGCGCCCGTTGGCGGAAACGAGGATGGTCCCGAGCGGACCATCGCCCTTGACGCGCACGGTGACCAGGTGGGTCTCCTTCTTCAGCGTGGCGCCCAGGAGCAGCGCGCCGGTGGCCACGCGCCCCAGCGCGGCGGTGGCGGCGGGGCCGGTCTGCTGGAGTCGCGCGAGCTCGCGCACCGCGTGGGTCGAGTTCACGGCCAGAGCGCGCACGTTCCCGTCGAAGACCGTGGCGCGGACCAGGTAGTTGTCGTGGTTCGGCTGCATTCCGCTACAGAAAAGAAACGGCCCCGTCGCCGGGGCCGTGCGTCAGGTCGACCCGGGCTTTCGTCTGTCTACCAACCCTCTCCCGGCTCGGGAGTTCCGCGGACCAGGACCAGGATGGCGGCCTGCGGCACCACCAGGTACTTGCGGTCCTCGAACGTGATCTCGACGGCGGCGCGGCGGAAGAAGATCGCGTAGTCGCCCGGCCTGGCCTGGACGGGGAGGAACTTCGCCTCGCCGCCCGAGATCCGCCATGGTTCGTCGTCCAGCTCGGTGGGCGCGGAGATCGGTGTGCCCGGGCCCGTGGCCACGACCGTACCCGCCTGAACGGCCTGCTTGTCCACGGCGGTCGCGGGCAGGTACAGTCCCACACTGCTCCGCTCCTCGCCCTCCACGGGCTCGATGAGGACCCGGTCCCCCACGACGACCAACTGCTTTCCGTTGCTCATGGACGGAATAGTGCATGAACTCGACCGGGAACGGAAGGGATCGAAACAATGCGGCCCCGAATCCCGTCCTGTCGGGTGGGAGGTGATGACCGAATGATCGAGCTGCTGATTCTCGGAGCCGCCGTGGGCGGCATCGGTGCAGGGTATGTCAGAGCCCGCCGCTTCGTCAGGGAGCGGCTGCGTTTCGTGGACGCGGTCCAGAAGCCGGTCGCGCCCGTGGTGGTGGGCGCCGTCGGCGTGCTCGCGGCCGCGCCCGTCGTATGGCTTCTTCCCGTGGTCGGAGGCGGCACGGCGATCCTGTTCGGCGCCGGAGTGGGTCTCGGGGTGCGCCACGGCGCGCGTGACATCCGGCGCAACGACCGGCTCCTGCCCGACATCCTGTAGCGGTCCGCGCCCGGCGGATTCCTGCCCATCCGGCCATGTCGGTGCCCCGCTCGGGGGTACACCGTGGAGGCAGCCGATCCCCGCGCCGGGGATCTCCGTCACCGGGGAGGCTGCCGATGGACAGAACGGGTCGGGGTGACCGCCGTCCGCACACGTTCGTGCTTGACCGGTCACTGGTGGAGCGGGCGCGCCAGGAAGTGGGCGAGCCCGATGTGGTACGGAGCATCGAGGCGGCGCTGGCCGCCGCCATCGACTACCGCTGCTGGGTGCGCGAGGTACGGGAGGGCCGGCGCGCGGTCCTCGACTGAGGATCGCGCGCCCCGGCTCAGCCGGACCGGGCGGCGACGGCAAGGATCGATTCCACGCTTTCCGCGATCCGGCGGGCGTCCGACGATGCGTCGCCATCGTGCTCGAGCGTCGGGCGGCTCTCGTTCTCGAGCGAGGCCAGCAGCTCCTCCGCCCGCTCCAGGATGCGCGCGTCGTCCAGGTCGCGGGCGGTGGCAATGGCGCCGCGCAGGTGCTCCCGTGCGGTCTCGGTGTCATCCACGAGCAGCGCACCGCGGCCGAGCCCGAGGTCGACCAGCGCGCGCAGCGGACGATCGGCCGGGGCCAGGCTGTCCAGCAGCGCGGCGCGCCGGGTGACGAACGTACCAGGGTCGCCTGCTTCCGCCGCCACCACGGCGTACTCGAGACCGGCCTCGATCCGGTGCTCCGGCCACGCCGCCCAGCGCATCACGATCTCGTAGCACGACCCGGCCGCCTCGTGAAGACCGAGCCGACGGAATGCCGCGGCCATGTTCAGGAGCACCCCGTTGCGCGCCTCGTCGCCCGCCGGCAGGTGCGTCACCGCTTCCCAGCCGGCGCTCAGCGCCTCGTCGGAGTTCCCGATGGCGAGCTCGAGGGCGCAGGTGCCCGCGGCCGCGATCGCGCGGAGCTCGCGCCCCGCGTTCGTCCCACGGATCCGGTCCAGCGCCTTGCGGGCCGCGGGCACGTCCCCCCGTCGGAGGTGGACCGCGGCGAGACCCTCCATGCTCCGGCCCCACTCCACCCGCTCGCCCATGGATTCCGCGAGCGCAGCGGCTTCCCTGTACGAGGTGATCGCGTCCTCCCATTCCTCGCGGTCCCGTTGCACGCGGCCGAGGAAGCGCAGCGCGTGCAGGGCGTAGCTCGGGAATCCGCGGGTCCGGGCCAGCTCCAGGGCGGTGCGGTAGAACTCTTCGGCGGCGAACCTGTGGCCGCCGGCCTCGGCCGCGGCACCGACATCCAGGGTGGCCTTCAGGAGCCCGTCGGCCGATCCGCCGCCGATCTCCTTCAGGTAGGACTCCAGCAGCTGGCGCTCCGGGTCCTGGCCCGGCAGCTGCCCGAGCTCGTCGCGGACCGCCTCCACCTGCAGGGCGACGGAGCCGCCGTCGACCCGTTCGAGTCCCCGCAGGAGGAGCCGGCGCACGGGTCGTAGGGCGAGGTACCGCAGTCGGACCCTGCGCCCGAGCTCCGGCTCCCGCTCGCGACCCTCCAGGTCGCGCAGGGTGAACCAGCCGTTGAACGCCCGTCCGCGGGGTGGCGAGTCGATACGGGCGATCCGATCGTAGCGCGCCATCAGGATGACCTCCTCATGATGCGAGGATCGCCAGGGCAGTCGTTGATGAAGCCGTCAATGGCCGCGGCCACCCCGTCGGAGTTGCGGAGGGGAGTGGGCTTGCCCCCTACCGTCACCTTGATGGCCCGCCGGAACGCCGCGCCGGAGGAATAGCCGAGCTGCCCTGCCACGGACTCCACGCTCCGTCCGGGCTCGAGCAGCCAGGCCAGCCCGTAGATGATCCTGAGCCAGAGCAGGATCCGTCCCGGCGTGGTGAGCCCCCATTCCTGACAGCGCCGCTCGAGGGTGGAAACCGAGAGGGCGTGGGCCGCCGCCAGCTCCGGGACCTGGATGCCCCGGGAGATGCCCGCGGCGGCCGACCGGACCAGTGCCCGGCCGTCCGCGCCGGTCCGCTCCCGGAGGAGACCGTCGAGGCGGTCCGACATCCGGTCGTGGGTGGCGTCACTGATCAGCTCCGTCACCAGCTGACGGTTCGCGACATCGAGGTCGAACACGATGTCGGTCGCGCCCGCCTTGCCCAGGCGGAACAGGTCGCGACCGTCCAGGTGACCCCAGACGAGGATCGGCGTGCGGGGGTATCGTTTGGCGAACCGATAGATTCGCAGGACCCCGTCCTTGCCGCGTTCGGCGTGAAGATCGGCGATCGCGGCGACGGCGGGTTCTATCTTGACGAGGCGCGTCAGGTCTCGCCAGTCCTCGGCCCACGTGACCTGGTGTCCGGCAGCGGCTGCTCCCAGCGCGTCCCGATCTGCCGCCTCTGGAATAAGTGCGGCGATCAGTGCCATGGTGGTACCATCGCGTTGGAGGAGGGGTATCGTAGAGTG
>JBKGZE010000272.1:0-4147 GCA_046545735.1 Gemmatimonadota bacterium
GACCAGCGCCGCTCGCGGACCCGCCCGGCCGGCCACGAGCGACTCGGCCTCGGCCACCCGGCCCGTCGCCAGGAGCGCGGCTGCCACGGCCGCAGCCTCCTCCGCATCGCGCGAGCCGGGCTCGTCCGCCTTGTCCACCCTGCCGTGGGCAGCGCCAACGGCCGCGGTGTCTCCTGCCGCGAGGGCGAGCTGGGCGTACCGGTGGCGCAGGGCCATCAGCCCGGGGCCGGTCCCGTCCGGCTCCCGGGCGAGTCGTTGCTCATACGCCCAGAGCGCCAGGCGCGTGTGGCCGGCCCGGTCCGCGGCGCGGGCCAGAGCCTCGAATCGCCGGCGCCGGTCGCCCGACGACCAGTCCGCCAGGAGCCCGGTCGTCAGCGTACGGACCCTGTCCTCGAGCCCCGCCTCGGCCGCCAGCTCCAACGCCGCCTCGCGGCGACCGATCCCGTGATCGTCGGCCAGCCGGTCCACGAGCCCGGGCACGATGCTCGCCCCGCCGTCCGGAAGCGAGCGCAGGCGCCGTTGCACCTGCCGCGTCCCCCGGCCGTCCTCGACCGCGAGCGCCCATTCTCGCGCCGCGGGCTCCGCCTGCTCCAGCGTCGCATAGAGGGTTCCGAGCTCGAGCGCGAGCGCCCCCTGGCGGCGGAGTCGACGGCGGCCCTCCTCCAGGATGGCCCGCGCCCGCCCGTACTCGCCCCTCCCCGCCCACGCCTCGGCCACTTCCCGGTACGGGATCTCCAGCCCCGGCCGGGCCTCGATCCACGCTTCCGCGGCGTCCGCCAGGGCGGCCGGCCGGTCCAGCGCGGACAGGGTCCGAACCAGCAGCTGGTTCAGCAGGGCCGACCCGGGCTCGTCCTCCAGCGCCGGGGCGATCAGCGAGGGCAGCTCGTCCAGTCGGCCCTGGATCCGCAGGTTCCGCTCCAGAGCCAGCAGCGCCGGCACCGACGCCCGCCTCTCCTCCAGGATCTCCCGGAGCAGGGCTTCCGCCCCGGCCAGCTCCCCGGCGGCTTCCCGCTCAGCGGCCGCTTCCAGCAGGCGGATCTCCGACGCTCCCGCCTGCGCCGCCGCCTGGACCGGCCCGGCGAGCAGCGCGGCGACGAGCGCGCCCGTGATCCTGGGCCCGCCCCCGCTCATGGGGGACCTCCCCGACTCTCGCCTCGCTCCCCGTCGCTCGCGCGGACCTGACGCCCCTGATCAGCGTCGACCAGTCCGTTCAACCGATCGAAATACTGCAGGATCAGCCGACGATAGGCGGGAGGAAGGCGCTCCAGTTCCGCGGGCGTCGGCGGCGGGTAGCGGAGAACGCCCCCCGCGAGCTCCGGGTCGAGCGCTTCGGGGGAGGGGACGTCCACGGATCCGGCCCGGCGGCCGGCGCGTTCGTCGCTGTACTCGTCGTGCTCCAGGCTCCGGCCGGCGTCCAGCAGCCTGTGGAACAGCCGCTGCTGCCGGGCCATGACATCCGGGTCCAGCCGGCCACCATCCAGGTCCCGGGCGATGACGGTCGCCTCCGAGGAGAGCTGGTCGAGCCGGCCCAGCACGTCCTCCCGGCCGCCGGACATCCCGCTGAGCTCGCCGATGCGCCGCGCGATCCCCCGCTGCTGCTCCGCCGCTTCCCGCAGCTGCCGCGCGAACCCGCGGGGCTGCTGCCGCAGCGGCAGCGCACCCAGGCGGCCGTTCAGTGCCCCCTGCTCCTGTGCTACCCGGGACAACCGTCGAAGGAGCTCCTCCGCAGCCGCTCCCGACCCCGGGCTGCCGGGGATCGCCTCTTCCAGGAGGCTCAGCGCGAGCTGGTTCAATGACTCCACTGATGCCTCCGCGGACCGCAGCGGCATGCCGCGCCCATCCCCCAGCCCCTCGAGCGTCTCGTCCACCTTCAGCTGGGCCCGCTCCAGAGCCCGACCAACTCCGGGGTCGAGCGGCGCCGATCGCTGCCCCGCCTCGGACAGGTTCCGCCGCAGCCGCCCCAGCCCCTCCCGAACCGCTCCCTGCTCCGAGCGCAGTTCCCGGAGCTGTTCCCCGGCAACCCCGCCTCCCCGCTGCGCCGCCGCCATCGCCTGACGGAGCGTTTCCTGCCGCTGCGCCAGCTCGAGCGCTTCCTCGGTGGACTGCCGGGCCGCCTCGCTCGTCTGCTGCTCCTGCTCCCTGGCGAGTTCCTGGCGTGCGCCCGCCAGCGCGCCCGAGGCTTCCGCCATCCGGCGCGCCGCCCGCCCGGCGCTCCGGGCGGCCTCCGAGCCCTCCTGGCGCCGGGCCTGCTCCGCCGCCTTCCCCATGCTCTGCTGCCCCGCCCGGGCCTTTTCACGTGCCGAGCCGGTCTGCGTCGACGACGATTCCTCCCCCATGTCGAGCAGCATCTGCTGCACTATCGCCAGCGACCGCCCCAACCGCTCCGTCCGGTCTTCCAGCGCCTCCTGCTCCCCGGCTCGCGACGAGGCGGAGCCCGCGTCCTCAGCGGCTGCATCCGCTCCCTGGACGGTCGAGTCCGCCCGCTGGCTGCTGGAGTCCGCCCGCTGGCTGCTGGAGTCCGCCCGCTGGCTGGTGGAGTCCGCCCGCTGGCTGGTGGAGTCCGGCCTCCCGCCAGCGGGGTCGGAGCGCGGATCCCGGACGCCGCGCTCCTGCGCCTCCGCCAGCGCCGCCTGTCGGGTCGCGATCTCCTCCGCCTCCCGCAGCGCCGCGTTCAGCTCCTGTTCCGCGACCGCCCGACGCATGTTGTCGAGGCTCTGCCCGATCCCGTCCCGGAGCGCCGCCTGGCTCCTCGCCAGCCTCTCGAGCGCCTCCTCGACCTGACGGGAGTCGAGCGCCGCGACCGCCTCCTCGAGCGCCGCCGCGTGCTTCCGGCGGTCGGGCGTGAAGAGCTGTTCTTGGAGGGCCTGCAGCGCGTCCAGCCGGCTCTGGAGCTCCGGGTCGTGCACCGCCGCCTCCCGGATCGCGCGCTCCAGATCGGCCAGCCGCGCGCGGATGGATTCCACGCCGTCGAGAAGCTCTCCGTGCCGGCGGGCCAGATCCCGGGCGTCGCTCGCCGCGTCGAACCCGAGCGGCTCCGGGGCGCGCGCGGCGCTCGGGTCGCCGCCGGGCGTGCCGGTCCGCTCGCCCGGATTCCCCACGCTGCGATGCAGGTTCCGGGTACTGGATTCCAGCTCACGCGCCCGGTCCGCCAGCCGACGGGTCTCGTCGAGAACGTCCGCCGCCTGCCGCCGGGCCCGTTCCCGCAGCTCTCCCGTTCCGGCCACCCGCAGCAGAAGCGTTTGCGAGCGGCCGAGCTGGGGGCTCGGCGCGTTGTCCCGCACCTCCACCCGGTATTCGAGGGCGTCGCCGGGGATCAGAGGCTCGTCGGTCGCATCGAGCACGCCGCGCAGCCGCGCCCGCGCGGCCCCGTCCTCCAGCGGGAGTGGGACCGATCGGGCGGGCCCCCGCGCTCCGCTCCCGTCCACCCGCTGAAAGACCAGTCGCGCGGACGACAGCCCGTGGTCGTCCCCGGCCTCCGCTATCACCGGCTGGCGGAGCGAGCTCGGCATGAGCGTGTCCCGACCCGGGAAGGTCAGTCGAACGGTGGGCGGCGCATCGGCGTTGACCACGACCTCGAACGCGCCCGGGCGCGCCGTTTCTCCGTCCTTCGCCTCGAGCAGCCACGCCCAGCTCCCTCCGGCATCGGGGCCGAGGCGCCAGCTCAGCTCGAACCGCTCATCAGTCACCCCGGCCCGGACCTCTCCGTCCGCGGCCGGGCCATCCACGACCGCGGACCCGTCCGCGGACGGTCCGGTGGTCGCCCGCCACCCCGGGTCTGGATCGCGCCGTCGGAGGCCGGCCGCCGCGAGCGCACGGTTGGCCGCGCCCCGGACCGTCAGGCGTGTGCCCGCGGGCACCCTCAGCAGCGGAATCTCGCCCCGGTGCCGTTCCGGTGGCCGATCCACGTGAGGCGGGAAGGTGAGCTCCGCGATGAGGTCGGTCAGGAGCAGCGGGTCGATCGGCGTGGCTCGGAACGTGTCCGACACCGCGCCATCGGAGGCCGTCACCCAGTATCGGAGCTCGGACCTCACGGCACCCAACCCCAGCCGGGCGCGGCCGTCGGCCAGCTCCACATCAACGGCACGGGCGACGGCGCCGACGGCCCGCGTGTGTACTGTCACACGTTCACGGAGCGGCGCCTCCACAC
>JBKGZE010000273.1:0-4121 GCA_046545735.1 Gemmatimonadota bacterium
CCTTCTATCTCCGGCGGGTGCGCTCGTGAATGCCGGGACCGGGACCCGGGCGGCCACGGACGGAATCACCTGGCCCGGCGGCTGGGTCGCGAGCGCCATCTACTTCGGGCTCGCCGTCGTCTACTTCCTGCCGGCGTTCGCGCCCGGAGCCCACATCTTCGGCAGCGACTACCTGGCGGGCAGCTACTTCATCCACGACTTCATCTCGGAGCGGTTCGGGTCCGGCTCCATCCCGAAGTGGCTGCCGCACATCTACGGAGGGCTACCGCTCTTCTCGAACCCGGGCAGCACGTTCTACCCGTTCCGGTTCCTGGCCGACCTGGTGTTCCCGACCACGCGGTTGTTCCCCACCATCTACGTGCTGCAGGTGGCCCTCGGGGGGATCGGCGCCTACTTCCTGACCCGGGAGCTGGGGGCCCGTCGCTGGATCGCGTTCCTGGCGGGCCTCGCCTTCGAGTTCACCGGACTGATCCTTTCGTTCGTGCTGGGCGGTCACGAAGGTCGCATGATCGTGGCCACCTTCGCGCCGCTGTTCCTGTTCTTCATCCACCGCGGCGTCCGGACCGGTGGCCTGGGATGGTTCGCGGGTATGGCGGCCGTGCTGGGCTTCTCGCTCCTGTCGTTCCAGATCCAGAGCAACTACTACCTGCTCCTGGCGGGCGCGGCGTGGGCCGTCTTCGTCCTGCTTCAGGAGCGGAATCGGCTGCCGGGACGAGCCCTGACCACACGCACCCTCCTCGGTCTGGCCGCCGTGGCCGTGGCCTTCGGCATGGCGGCCGTCAACTTCCTCCCGTTCCTGGATTACGTCGACGCCTCGCCTCGCGGGGGCCCGGGCCGCGGGTACGAATACGCCGTCTCCTGGTCCATGCCGCCAGGCGAGATCACGGGCGTGGTCCTCCCGGAGGAGACGGGCGTGCTGGAGTTCTACGAGGGCGAGAACCCCTTCAAGCTCCACACCGAGTACGTCGGGGCGGTGGTCTTCCTCCTCTTTCTCGTGGGGCTCTGGACGTCGCGCCGCGACCGGACCTGGTGGTTCTTCGCGCTGCTCGGGCTCTTCGCGCTCACCATCTCGTTCGGCGGGCACACGCCACTCTACAGGCTGTACTACGCCGTGCTGCCCGGGACCCCACGCTTCAGGGCGCCCTCCATCTCGTTCTTCCTCGTATCGATGTCGCTCGTGGTCATGGCCGCGCTGACACTGGAGCGGCTCGCCGCCCTGCGGGCCCGATCGGCGGAGGGCCGGGAACGCGACACCGACGACTCCCTGCGCTGGGTACCATGGATCCTGGCCGGCGCCTCCGCCCTCGCGCTCCTGCTGCTGCTCGGCACCGCCGGCGGGGCCGAAGCCGGCCCCCGCGGCCAGGCGCTGGCCCGGGGCGCGTTCCGGGTGGCCCTGGTCACGTGGATCACCGCGGGCGCCCTCTGGCTCTGGCTGCGCCGCTCCCTGGACGCGCGGCTGCTCGTCGCGATTCTGGCCGTCGTCACGGTCGCGGATCTGTGGATCGTGGACCGTCGATTCCTCGACACGGTCGAGCCACCGGAGATCATGTTCGCCGCCGACGGCGTGGTCCGGGCGCTGGAGGACGGGCCGGAGCCGTTCCGCGTCTGGGTCCTTCCCGCCGGCCGCGCGCCCTACCGCAACGGCGGGAACTACCTGATGTATCACGGGATCAGCCAGGCGGGGGGCGAGCACGGGAACCACCTGCAGCGCTGGGGCGAGTTCGTGGGCGCGGGCGAGGACGTCTACATCGACTGGCACAACTTCCTGGCCGATCTCGAGCGCCTGGTGAGCGCGGCACCCGGCGAGCGCGTCCACGCCAACTTCCTGGCGGCCGCAAACATCCGGTACATCGTGAGCACAGTCGGCCTGCCGAACCTCCGGGAGCTCTACCGCGGACCCGAAGCGCTCATCTACGAGGTCCCGGGCGTCCTGCCCCGGGCATGGCTCGCATCCGAGGCCCTGGTGGCCACCGAGCCGGCTGCGGCGCTTGCGTACCTGCGGAGCCCCGACTTCGACCCCGGCACCACCGCCGTGCTGGAGCGGCCGCTGGCCGAGCCGCTCCCGGCCACACCGCTGGAAGGCGAGGCCCGGATCGTCGAGTACGCGCCCGACCGGGTCCGGATCCAGACCACGGCCAACCGCGCGGCCCTCCTCGTGCTGGCGGACAATCACTACGAAGGGTGGGAAGCCACGGTTGATGGCGACCGGGTTCCCGTCCGCCGCGTGCAGCACACGATGCGGGGCGTGCCCGTGCCGGCCGGAACCCACGAGGTCGTGTTCCAGTTCCGCCCCGCCGACCTGTACACCGGGCTGATCATCTCCGCCGTGGCCGCGCTCCTGGTCGTCGGCGCCGCGGTCGGGCCAGCCGTGCTGCGGCGTCGGGCGACGACCGGCGATGCCTGACCCCGCGCCTCCCGAGGAGCGGCTGGCCCGGGCCGCCGCCCCCGGACGGCTCCTGCGCCTGACGCTCGCGACGGCGCTGGTGGCCGCCACCCTCGTCTTTCTCGGCCTCGCCATCGCGAGGAACTGGGCCGAGATCGCCGCCCATGACTGGAACGTGCGGCCGCTCCACCTCGCCGCCAGCGTCGGCCTCCTGGTCCTCGCCCTCGCCTCAGGCGTGGTGGTGTGGCACAGGGTCGTGCTCCGGTTCCAGGGGCACAGGATCCCCCTGCGCACCCTGCTCCGGGTCTGGTTCCTCTCCAACCTGGCCCGCTACGTGCCCGGTAAGATCTGGCAGTTCGTGGGCGCCGTGCAGCTCGGACGCCAGGCGGGCATCGCCCCCGCCGTGCTCCTGACGTCCCTCGTCGTGCTCACCGGACTCACGCTGGTTGCCGCCGCCCTGATCTCCCTCGCGGCCCTGCCCACCGTCTTCGCCGAACTCGGCTGGGCCGGTGTGACCTTCCTCGTCACCGGGGCCGTGCTCGGGATCGCCGGCGTGCACCCCGCCGTCATCAACTATGCGCTGGGAAAGGTGCCCGAACGGCTCCACCCGGAGAACCTGACCTGGACCGGCTCCTGGCTCGACGGCATCGGCCTGCTCACCCTCTCCTTCGGCGCGTGGACGCTCCACGGGCTCGCCTTCGCCCTCTTCACCCACTCGCTCGTGGGGACCACCGCGGCCGCTGTCCCCGCCCTCGTCGCAGCCAACGCCCTCGCCTTCCTGATCGGTTACATGGCGCTGGTCACACCCGGCGGGCTCGGCGCCCGCGAAGCCGCCCTCGCCCTCATGCTCGGACCCCTCGGGTCCCTGGGCGTGGCCGCCGTCATCGCGGTGGCGTTCCGACTGTGGCTGATCGTCGGAGAGCTGCTGGGCGCCGCGCTCTTCTTCCGCCCTCAGCGCAGCCGCAGCTCCGAAGACGGAAGCGCGTAGGACCGGACCAGCTCCAGCGCGTCGCCAGGGGTCGCCGGCGCCCCCCGCCAGAACGCCCGCCGCTTCCGCAGGGTCCCGGGCAGACGCGCCAGCGCCGCACCCCACGCTCGCAGCAGCGTCCGGACGATCACGCGGGTCGACGGGAGGACGGGCGGCTCGTCGCCAGCGTCGCCGGCGCCCTTCGGCTGCACCGCGCCTGCGGCGGAATCGGCAGCATCCCGGTGCCCCGGGCGGCCCCGGGCTCGCTCGGGCCCACGCGCGAGCACGAGCAGCCGCCGCAGCGTGTGGATCGCCGACACCGGCCAGTACCAGACCGGCAGGAGCTTGAACACCGTCGTGAGCCGGTTCCGCTCCCCGTAGTACAGCTTCAGCGGCGAGTACCGCCCCGTGCTCAGCGACCGCTGGTGCCGCGCCAGCGCCCCCTCCGCGAACACCGTCCGGCCACCCAGAAGCGCCAGGCGAAGAAAGAAGTCCGTCTCCTCGAAGAACAGGAAGTAGTCCTCGTCGAACCACAGCCCGGCCACCGCCTCACGGCGGAAGCACATCACGGCCCCGTAGCTGCCGAACGCCGCCTCACGCGCCCCGGCGACGCGCTCGGGATCGTAAGCCTCGCCAGATCCCACGTTCTGAGCATGAAGATCACCGAAGAACCGCACACCCACCGAGTTCACGACCGGCGGATCCGCCGCCTCCAGTACCAGCGACGCGGCCGCCGCCGCCCGGGGGTCCGCCGCCAGCGCAGCCGCCACC
>JBKGZE010000274.1:0-4107 GCA_046545735.1 Gemmatimonadota bacterium
GTGGTGGAGCTGCTCGCCGGACTGGCGGAGCGGGTCGAGGGGATCCCCCGGCGGGGCCACACGCCCGCGAGCCTCGAGGCGTCCGCCCGGGCGACCGAGTGCGGACCCCTGCCCTTCCTTGTGAACTGAGGCCAGGCCCGACCACTCAGACGCCGGTGACGTCCGCGCCCCAGACCAGCTTGTGCAGCTGGAGCTGGAAGCGGACGCGGAGCCGGTCCTCGAGGATCCAGCCGGCGAGCTCGTCGGGCCCGAGGTCGCCCCAGACGGGGGAGAAGAGCACGGCACGCAGGGCCCCCCGGTCCACCCGCTCCTGGAGGCCCCGCTCCCGCACCACCCCGCGGGCCCACTCGTAGTCGGCCCGGTCCCGGACCACGAACTTCACCTCGTCCCGACCGGTCAGGCGGTCCAGATTCGACCACAGGTTCTTCGCCGACTCTCCCGAGCCCGGACACTTGAGGTCCATGATCCGGTGGGCCCGCGGGTCGAGGGGCGAGACGTCCAGCGCGCCCGACGTCTCCACCAGGACGGTGAAGCCGGCATCGAGGAGCCGCGCCACCAGCGTGACCGCGTTCCGCTGCACCAGCGGCTCCCCACCCGTCACCTCCACCAGCGGGGTACCGATCTCCCGCACCGCCGCCACGATCCGGTCCAGCGACATCTTCTCGCCACCGTGGAAGGCGTATTCCGTATCGCACCAGACGCAGCGCAGCGGGCAGCCGGTGAGCCGCACGAAGGTGCACGGCAGCCCCATCCAGGTGGACTCCCCCTGGAGACTGTGGAAGATCTCGGTGACTCTCAGCATGCCCGAATATACCGGGGGTGGAGCGGCGGCCGCGGTCGGCGCGGCGCTGGCGGCCGAGCTACCCGCGCAGGATCTGCTTGGCGATGAACATCACGTTCGCGGGGCGCTCGGCCAGACGGCGCATGAAGTACGGGTACCACGCGTGTCCGAAGCCGACGTAGACGCGGACGCGCCAGCCGTCGCGCACGAGCTGCTCCTGCAGGTCGCGCCGGATCCCGTAGAGCATCTGGAACTCGAAGCGCTCGGGCGGGATGTCGTTGGTCCGGGCGTGGTCTATCGTCGCCTGGATCATGGCCTCGTCATGGGTCGCGATCCCCGGGTAGTGGCCCTGGTCCAGCAGGAGCTTCGTGCAGCGGACGAAGTTGGCGTCCACCTCGGACTTCTCCTGGAACGCCACCGTCCGCGGCTCGCTGTAGGCGCCCTTGCAGAGGCGCACGCGTATGCCGCGCTCGTTGGCCCACCGCACGTCCGCCTCCGTGCGCCGGAGCATGGACTGGAGCACGATGCCGCAGTTCCTGTCACCGTCGTTCCAGATCCGCTCGAAGAAGTCCAGGGTGCGCTGGGTGTAGTCGCTCGACTCCATGTCGAATCGGACGAACATGTCGTGCCGCCGAGCCCGCTCCAGGATCCGGCCGACGTTGGTGCGGAGGAACTCCTCGTCGATGTCCTGCCCCATCTGGGTCAGCTTGAGCGAGACGTTCCCCTCGATGGCGTGCTCGTCGATGGCGTCGATGATCTGGAGGTAGGTGTCCGCCGCGGCCGTGGCCTCGCTCCGGTCGCTCACCGACTCGCCCAGGTAGTCGAGCGTGACGGTGAGCCCCCGCGCGTTCAGCTCGTGGGCCGCGTGCATGGCCTCCGGAATGGTCTCGCCCGCCACGAACCGCCGGGCCGCGGAGCTCGCGAACGGCGCGTGGGTGACGAACGCACGGGCCAGAGAGCTCTCGCTCAAAGCCAGGAAGAACTGTCTCAGCATCTATTCCTCCAGGAGCTCGTCCCGCCGCGCGATCGCCCGGTCGAGCTCAATCTTCAGTTGATACAATGTCAGATCCAGCGCCGCCGCCCGGGCGTCGTCCTCCGAGGCCCCGTAGGCGACGTCATCGCTGGTGACATGCCCCATGATCCCCGCCCCCGTGGCGGCCCAGCGCACGAACACCAGGAAGGCCGCCCACGGCCTCGCCGGGTCCCCGGTCTCTTCCGCGTCCACGTCCACCGAGTACGGCTGCCCGTCCGACCCCTGGAAGGCGGGGACCCGGTCGTGGGTCTCCACGTAGCCGGCGAACGTCAGGTCCGGCGCGGGCCCGGGCCAGGATGCGTCTCGCATGGCCCGAAAGGTATTGGAATTCGCGGCTGCGGGCCATTAAGCTCCCCCAGCCAACGTGAACGGAGGTGGAGAGTACATGCGCGCAGCGATTTTCGACGAGAACGGCGGGCCGGAGGTCGTGACGGTCCGGGACGTGGAAACGCCGGAGCCGGGGCCGGGCGAGGCGCGGCTCCGGGTCGGCGCCAGCGGGATGAACCACCTGGACCTCTGGGTCCGGCGCGGGCTGCCCATCGAGACCACCATGCCGCACATCGGCGGCTCGGACGTGGCCGGCACGGTCGACGCCGTCGGCCCGTCGGTGGAAGGGTGGAGCGGGGGCGAGCGGGTGGTGGTGAACCCGTCGCTCTGGTGCGGCGAGTGCGAGTGGTGCCGCAAGGGGGAGGAGCCGCTCTGCGTCGAGTACCGGATCCTGGGGGAGCACACGCAGGGCGGCTTCGCCGAGTACGTGGTCGTGCCCGCCCGCAACCTCTACCGCATCCCTGACGCCTTCCCGTTCGAGGCGGCGGCCGCGGCGCCGCTGGTCTTCCTCACGGCCTGGCGCGGCCTGGTCGCCCGGGGCCGGCTGCGCGAGGGGGAGACGGTCCTGATCACCGGCGCGTCCGGCGGCGTGGCCAGCGCGGCGGTCCAGATCGCGAAGCACCTGGGCGCCACCGTCCACGCCGTCACCTCCGCCCGCTGGGTCGATCGGGTCCGGAGCCTGGGCGCCGACGTCGTCCATGACCGGGAGTCCGGCGCCGATTACGGCCGCGCCGTCTGGAGGGCGACGGGGAAGCGAGGCGTGGACCTGGTCTTCGACTCGGTGGGCGAGGCCACATTCAGGACGAACGTGCGCGCGCTGGCGCCGGCCGGGCGTATGGTGGTCTACGGCGCGACGACGGGGCCCCGGGGCGAGGTCGACCTGCGCCTGCTCTTCTGGCGCCAGCTGGAGATCCTGGGCACGACCATGGCCAATCAGCGCGAGTTCAGGGCGGTCATGGCCCGAGTCTTCGGCGGCGACCTGGAGCCGGTGGTGGACGTGGTCTGGCCGCTGGACCGGGCGCGGGAGGCACACGAGCGGCTGGAGTCGGGCGAGGCGTTCGGAAACATCGTCCTCGTGCCGTGAGGCGCCCTCCCGTGCCGGGCGGCGCGGGCGCCCGGCACGCCTGAGATGGTGCGGCGGCCCGGGAGTTGCTCCACACCCGTGCGGAACGACGTGACGCGGTCAAACCCCTGGACTGGAGCGGAGGTCGCATGGACATCCTTCTGATCATCGCCATCGTCATCATCCTCGTCGCGCTGCTCGGCTTCGGCGGCATCGTGTCGGCGCTGCGATCCGCCGCGTGGCTCATCCTCGTCGTCGGCCTCGTGATCCTCGTGCTTTCGTTCCTGATCTGATCCCGTGCGCGACGGTTCGGCCGAGGAGGGCCCTGGCCGGGCGCCCGGTGCGCGTGGCGGGCTCGGCTGGTCGATCCAGCGCTCGGAGGTGGTCGAGGAGACACGGCTCTTCGTCCTGACCCGTCAGTGGGCCAGGGCAGCCGACGGCGCGGTGCACGACTTCCTCGTCCTCGCCATGCCGGACTGGGTCCAGATCGTGGCGCTCCTGTCCGACGGCCGCTTCGTCATGGTCGAGCAGTTCCGTCATGGGACGCGAAGGGTCACCCTCGAGTTCCCCGCCGGCATCGTCGAGTCGGGCGAGACGCCCCTGCAGTGCGCGGTCCGGGAACTGGAGGAAGAGACGGGCTACGTGGCGGGGGCCGGCGAGGTGGTCGGCCGCGTGGATCCGAACGCGGCGCTCCAGGACAACGAGCTGTTCATCGTCGTGTTACGGGACTGCGAGCCCATGGGCGAGGTTCGCCAGGATCCCCGCGAACGGATCCGGACCCGGATCGTGGACCCGGACGAGTTGGACGGGCTGATCGAGCGGGGCGAGTTCCGGGACGCCTACGGGATCATCGCGTGGGACTTCTACCGCCGCCATCTCGGGTAGCGGGGACGCCGCGTGCGG
>JBKGZE010000275.1:0-4099 GCA_046545735.1 Gemmatimonadota bacterium
GGTACGCGACCCACACCCGCCCTCGGCCCACGGGTGCGGGACCGGAGCGGCGTGGTGGCCCGGATCGGGACCGCCTCGAGGCGTTATTCCGCGCATGGCCCGCTCCGGTCCCAGGGCTGATCCGGTCGGCCGCGGCCGGAGACGTGGTGCGGACGCCCGCGGAGGACCGGCCCGTGCGGTGGGGCCGCGGCCCCGTCACCCTCCTCGGCGATGCGGCCCATCCCATGACACCGAACATGGGCCAGGGGGCGTGCACGGCCATCGAGGACGCGGTGGTGCTGGCCCGGGCGCTCACCGATCACGGGGTCGGCACGAGCGCGCTGCGGTGCTACGAGCGGCTTCGCGCCCGCCGGACCCGCTGGATCGTGCGGCAGTCGCGCCGGATCGGGTGGCTGGCGCAGCGCCGCTCGCCCGTGGCGGTGGCGCTCCGGGATGCCTTGCTACTCGGCACACCGGAGCGCTTGCTCGACCGGCCACAGCGGCGGGTTTACGGCTACCGAACGCCCGGGGCACGGCCGATCGCCGCGGCCCCATTGGCACACTGAGGAGCGCGCGCCAGGCCGGACCTCGGCGAGAACCGCGCCACTGCCCTTGCCCGGACCCGGCTTGCCCCTGCAGGATGGGGTGGTCAAGATGGCTATGCGATCCGTTTCACTTACCGGAGGTACCTGATGGCGAGCACCCCGCTCCGTGTCGTGCTGCGTTACGTCGAGATCCTTGACAGCAAGGATTTCGACGGGACCGGCGAGTTCGTCTTCGAGTTCAAGGCGTCGGTCCCGGAGAGCGGGCTCGAGCAGACGACCCGGATCCCCGAGCAGGGGCACGTGGAGATCTCCGATCACCCCTCCATGCGGAAGGTCACCATGCAGAAGGAGATCTTCCACGGCGTGGTGGGGGACGACGAGACGCTCGTGCTGGAAGCGAACGTCCGCGAGCTTGATCGCCTCTCGGCCGACGATCACCTCAGTCCGTACCGGCGCGAGTTCAAGGGCCCGGCGGCCCGATGGCTGGGCGAGCACACCCCCTGGGATGAGGGGACGGCCGATGCCCCGGACCCCGAGCAGCTCGGCGACTGGCGGTTCGCGTTCGCGATCGAAGAGGCCGCCACCACCTGAGCGCACCGCCCGGTCGGGTCCGGGGGGTGCGGAAGAGCCGCCCGCGGCCACTCCGCACCCCCCGAGCCCGGCATGGGGGTCAGGGCGAAGCGCGCCCGTCGCTGCCGATCCCGAGCCGGATGTCCGGGTTCGGCGGCCGGAGGTGCCGCGCCAGGAACCGGTAGATCTGCCGCCGGACCTCCCACGCCTCCGGGACATCCAGCCGGTCGAAGCTGTGTCCGCCTGGCAGGTCGTAGATCTCGTACTCGAACTCCTTGTCCGCCGCCTCGAGCGCCTGGATCAGGTGCTCGACCTCGATGATGTTGACGTCCTCGTCGTGCACGTTGCCGTGGATCCGGACCGGCCGCGTCAGCTTGTCCACGTTCCACACGGGTGAGCGACGCTTGTACTCCTCCAGCGCCTCGCCCGGCGTCTTCCCGATGTGGTGCGGCGCGTCGTAGTAGGCCTGGTAGCCCGGCCCCAGGTACCCCATACGCTGGATCAGATCCGACACGGGCACTCCCGCGAAACCCACCACGTACCGGTCCGGATGGTCGAACAGGCTGTGGAGCGTGATCAGCCCGCCGTGGCTCCAGCCGATCAGACCGACCCGGTCGTCGTCCACCCGCGGATGGTTCGCCACCACCCAGTCCCGGGCCGCCAGCACGTCGCCCACCTCGCGGCCGCCGTAGTCGATCGCCTCGTAGACGCCCCGCCCGTACCCCGTCGAGCCCCGGAACTCGGGCGCCACCACGATGTACCCCTGGGCCAGCAGCTCCCGCACGATCCGGGTGTAGTAGGTCGTGAAGTCGGCGTGCACGCCCCCGTGGGGCAGGACCAGCAGCGGCAGATCCCGGCCGCCGAAATCGTCCCGCGGCGTGAACAGGTACGTGTAGAACTTGAACGGGTTGCCCGGGCCGCTGGGCGGCGGGTCGGGCTCGTTCGCCAGCGGTGGCCCGTAGATCCGGACCTTCTCGACCACGGCGATGTCGCTCAGTCGCTCGAACCAGAGCACGTCGTCGATCTGCTTCTCGAGCACATCGAGCCGGTGCTGCAGCGACTGGTTCGCCCGCACCAGACGCTGGGCGGCTTCCAGCGTCTCCTGCTCGGTCACCGACTGTGCGGCCGACTCCGCGGGCCCGGTCAGGATGAGACAGGCCGGCAGCGCCAGAGCCACGGCGAGCCGGGTCAACGTATCCTTCCTCGAACGCATGGCATCCTCCATGGGATCATCTCGTGCCGCCTCGTCGCGGCCGCCCCCAATGTACTGCTTTTCGGACCACCTTTCGACTTTCGAAATTGTCCCAGTTCGCTATCGTGCTGGCCCGCGCTCACGCAGATACTTGGTGCCATGGGACGCCGCAGACGACCGTACGCGCCAGGGGTGGTCTTCCACCTCGTTTCCCGCACGCACCGCCACGAGCCATGGTTCGAACCGGCGCTGCGGCCGGGTATCGCCCGCCTGATCCAGGACACGACCGGCCGCACGGATGCTGAGCTCATGGCCTACGCCGTCATGCCGAACCATATCCACGTTCTCCTCCGCCAGGGGTACGACGAGTTGAAAGACGTCATGCAGCCGCTCCTCCGACGCGTAGCGTATCGGGTGCAGCAGTATCATGGGTTCGAGGGGAGCGTGGTCGAGCGACAGTACCGGGATCGGCCGTGCAGGAACGTCGACCACGTGCGCGAGGCGCTCGTGTACGTGCACCTCAACCCCTTTCGAGCCGCGCTCTGCGGTGCCGACCTCGCATATGCCTGGACGAGTCACGGCGCGTACGTCCCCCACGCCGACCCGACGCGTTTCGGCATCCGCCCTGCCGTTCAGCTTGATGCGCTTCACCTGTTCGCTCGCGATGGGGATGCTTCTCGCCCTGAGCTGTGTGCGGATTACCTGGGCTGGATCGAGTGGGGCATGCGCCGGGACCGGGCGCGGCGCATACTCGACGGAGGCGTGCCCGTCCCGGATGCGTTGCGACCCCCGGACGCGGCCGTGCGGCACCCGGCGTGGGGCGAACGGTACACGGCAGCCGTGAGAGCCGGATTGGGTCAGGGAGACGACGGGCTCCCCGACCTCCGAGACTTCCTCACTGTCCAGGTCGGCCGCTTCGCTCCGGACTGCTCTCTCGAGGACCTGCGCGGCTCATGGCTCCCGCGCCGGCTGTCGGGCGTCAGGCGCAAGGTGATCCGCTCGGCGCTCGAACGAGGCTTCAGGAACGGCAAGCTGGCGCTGTTCTTCAATGTCTCGGCGTCCACGGTGTCGGCCGCGAGGTACTCCTCCTGACCCTCGTGGGCGGAACGGGCTCTCCACGACAAATCTGAAAACCGAAAGGTGGTCCGAAGGTCATGCTCCGGCCGGCGGGTCGGCCGGGTGCCGGCGCGCGGCGCGGGCGAGCGTTTCATGGTCGGTCAGGTCGAGGCGCAGCGGCGTCATGGACACGGCGCCGTGCTCGACCGCCCACCGGTCGGTGTCCTCTTCCGTCTCCTCGATCGGCCGGACGGAGAACCAGAAGTGCTCCCGGCCTCGCGGGTCCTTCCCCGGGACGACGTGGCCGTGGTAGTGCCGCACGGACTGACGCGCCCAGCGGAGTCCGGTCGGGACGGCCGGCAGGTTGATGTTCACCAGTGGCAGCTCTTCGTCGCCGATCACGTGCTCGAGCGCGTTGAGAACGTGCGGCGCCAGCGTGTCGTAGTCGGGCTGCGGGTCGGCGGGGGCGCTCACCGCGACGCCCTGGATCCCGAGCAGCGTGGCCTGCTTGGCGGCCGCCAGCGTGCCGGAGTGCCAGATGGCGTTCCCCAGGTTGAACCCCAGGTTGATCCCGGACAGGACCAGGCCCACGCCCTCCCAGTCGTGGACGCCCAGCGCCACGCAGTCGGCCGGCGTGCCGTCCACGCGCCAGGCCTCGAAGTCCTCGCGCTCCGTCCGCTTGTACTTCAGCGGCCGGCCCGCCGTCACGGCGTGGCCCATGGACGACTGTTCCACGTCCGGCGCCACGATCCGGACC
>JBKGZE010000276.1:0-4086 GCA_046545735.1 Gemmatimonadota bacterium
GCCCACGACCCCCCCACGCCGCCACCCGAGAACCCGCCGCCGCCGCCGAAGGTGGCGCCGCCGCCCGTCCACGCGGACGCCGAGGCGGCGGTACCGGACCCCTGGCCGTGCCGCACGGCGGACGCGCCGGCGGAGGCGAGGACCGCGCGATCCGCGGTGGAACGGGGCCCGAACGCCTCGAACCAGGCGTCGACCCGCGAGCCCAGCCCGAACGCCAGGAGGTAGGGGAACCAGTCGTCGCGCAGCTCGGGCTCCGGCCGTGCCAGCTCGGCCTCGAAGTGGGCGCGGGCGGCGGCGAGCCGGCGCCGGAGCGCCAGCCGCTCGGATGTCTCCGTCGAGCGCGCCATCCGGAACACCACCCAGGCGGCGGCCAGCGCCAGGGCCGCGCCCGCCACGAGCGTGAACGCGGCGGGCCGGTAGTAAGGCGAGAGCGACGAACCGGGCTCCGTGGTCTCCAACAGACCGGCGATGAGCAGAGCGGGGCCGATCGCCACGAGCCCGGTCAGGGCGACGACGGTCGCCGCCAGCCCCCGGGTATGGACCACGCTCCGGGCGTAGAGCGCGCCCGCTCCGATCGCGGCCAGCCACGTGAGCAGGAGGTAGAGGAGCATCAGCACGGCCGTGAGCGCGTCCGCCGGGCGGACAGCAGCGGCCGCGATCAGGAGAACCGCCGCGAGTGCGAGCGTCGTCCACGCCCGACCGGCGCTGCGGGAAAGCTGGCCCCTGCCGGGCAGGGCGTCCATCCGCCGGTCCAGCGCCGGCCGGATCTCCCCGGCGGGGTCGAACCCCTCGTCCTCGTAGTGCTCCTTCACCAGCCCGGTGTCCGTGGTGGTCCGGCCGTCGAAGAACAAGGCGTCAATGAGCGGGCGCTCGCCCTCGTCGAACGCGTCCCGCTCGACCTTCAGCTCCAGGTGCAGCACGGGCTCGCCGTGTCCGTCGGCCGGCGGCTCCACGCGGGAGGAGAGCTTCCCCTCCTGCACCAGTCGCGCGAGCATGCCCGCCACCTCCGGCGCGCTGGTCGACCGGTCCCAGGCGTGCCCCACCAGCTCGGGCGCGTAGCGGAAGACGTGCCTCTCCAGCCACGCCTCATCCACCACCTCCGGCAGCGGCTCGAACCGGCCGGCCTCCCGCTCTCTCCGCACGAACCGCGCGGCCAGGAGCCCGAGCCCGCCCGCCAGGAGGAGGATCAACGCGACGCGGAGCGCGGTCGGGACCGAGCCGGGAACCGTGCCGGGCCGGCCCTCGGCCGTGTAGCGCAGCGGCACCGCCAGGGCGAATCCGCGCCCCGGCGGGATATCCGCGGCCTCCCGGCGCAGCACGGTGCCGACGCCGCGGCCCGCGCCGCCGGCAGCACGGGCTGTGTCGGTCGCGGCATGGTCCGCCCCGGCATGCGCCACCGACCACTCGGGCGCCACCGACCACTCGGGCGCCAGCGCCAGCGTCAGCTCGAACCGGTCCACCCGCCCGGCGCGGTCGTCGAAGAGGAAGTCGTGGTCCAGGAGGTACCCGCGATCGATCGAGTCGAGCGGGAGGACCGCGTTGCCGAGGGTGTACTCGATGACGTACTCGAGCGCGCGGCCATCGAACGGCGGGTCGTCCGGGAGCCGGCTCCGCCAGCGAAGGACGCCCTCGTCCAGGTCGTAGTCGTCGATGTCGTCCAGGTCCTCGTCCGGCCTCAGCGCCCGCGCCTCGCCCGCCGGACCCACCCGTGCCACCCCCTCGAGCCGGAACCGCTGCCCGTGGCGGGGCTCGAAGCTGCGCTCGCCGCCGTTCCAGTCGCCGCTGAAGCGCATGACCTGGCGCTCGATCACGTGCAGCCGCCCTTCGGCGTCCAGCCGGGCCTCCACCCGGACCTCCGGCCAGTGGAGCGATCGGCCGGAGCCCTCCTGAGCCGACGCCGGCGCTCCGCCGGGTCCCGGGGCGAGGACGAGCGGGGCGAGGATGAGCGGAAGGAGTCTGCTGCCCTGCATCGCGGTACCTTTGCGTCGCGGTTCGTGCCGGTCCGACCTGTCGTGACCGGTGCCACGTCCATGATGTAGTACGCGACGGCGCGCGTCGAATTCAAGAGTCGTCCCCGCAGACGCCTCCGCGGTGCTCCTCGCGGTTGTGGGTGCGGCGTTCAGGCCCCACCCGCGTGCGCCTGGGACCGCGCCGACCCGCGGGGGAAGGCGAGGGCGACGAGGAAGCCGAAGGCCGCGATCACCGCCACCCCGATGAAGACCGCGTGCAGGCCGTGGGCAAGGGATTCCCGCAGCGCGCTCAGCGCCTCGGACGAGACCGTATCGCGGAGCGCCGGGTTCATGGCCACGTTCGGATCGAGCGGCACGCCCGCTGTGCCCTCCATGCGCGCGTTCAGCAGGGCTCCGAAGGCGGCGACGGCGATGGCCCCACCGATCGTGCGGAAGAACTGCACGCTGCTGGTGGCGACCCCCCGACGCTCCCACGGCACCGCGTTCTGCACGGCCACCAGGAACGGCGTGGCCATGAAGCCGAGCCCGAGCCCCACCACCACCATGGCGAGCATGAGGAACGCGCTGGAGGTGCCGATGCCGGCGGTGGCGAGGAGCACGGTGCCGGCGATCCCGAAGAGGCCGCCGAGCACGGCCAGCGGCCGGTACCCGGTCTTCAGGAGCAGCCAGCCGGCCGCGGTGCTGGCGAGCGGCCAGCCGATGGACATGGGCGCGAGGGTGAGCCCCGCGTCCAGCGCGGTCCCGCCGAGGACGCCCTGGGCGAACATGGGGACGAAGGCCGTGAGGCGAACAGGACCGTCCCCATGAGCACGCTCCCGGCGCTGGAGACGGCGATGACCGGGTTGCGGAACAGGTCGAGCGGGAGCATGGGCTCGGGCGCCCGCCGCTCCTGCCAGATGAACACCGCGAGCGACAGGCCCGAGAGCGCCAGGAGCCCGAGGGTGCGCGGGTCCGTCCAGCCGAAGGCCTCGCTCCCCTCCAGGAGCGTCAGCAGGAGGATGGTGATGGAGGCCGTGAGGCTGAACGTTCCCAGCAGGTCCAGCCGGTGCTCCCGCCGGGTCTGCCGCTCCCGCAGCCAGAGCTGGAGCATCAGCAGCGACGCGAGCCCGAACGGGATGTTGATGTAGAACACCCAGCGCCACGTCAGCAGGTCGGTGATGAGCCCGCCCGCCGCCGGGCCCACCAGGCTCGAGACGCCCCACACGGCCGAGAACATCCCCTGCACCTTGCCCCGCTCCTCCAGCGGGTAGATGTCGCCGATCAGCGTGATGGCCACCGGCATGACCCCGCCCGCCCCGAGCCCCTGGATCGCCCGGTACACGATCAGCTGCTCGAACGTCTGCGCCACGCCGCACAGCGCCGCCCCGGCCATGAAGAGCAGTCCGGAGATGATGTAGATGCGGCGACGGCCGTACAGGTCGGCGAGCTTGCCGAACAGCGGGACCGTGGTGGTGGACGTCAGCAGGTAGGCGGAGAAGACCCACGAGTAGCGGGCCACGCCGCCCAGCTCGGCCACGGCCGTCGGCATGGCGGTCCCCACCGCCGTCGCTTCCAGCGCGGCGAGGAACATGCCCAGGATCAGGGCGGCGGTGACGAGTCGTCGATCGCGTCCGGGTTCCACGACCGCGAAGCATCGGGTGCGAGCCACCCGGCGTCAACCGGGCGGGTCTCGGCGCGGGCGGGTCCCGGCGAGCCCGGGCTCAGCGCGGGCTGCGCTCGGCGCGCCCGGACTCGGCAGGCCCGGGTCTCAGCGCGCCCGGGTGCCGTGGATCGCTGTCCGATCGGGGGCGGCCTGCCGGCTGAAGCCGGCCAGCGCCGCGCCGATCCGGTTCTCGATCGCCTTGGCCCGGCCCACCGAGGCCAGGTCGTTGCCGATGATGGAGAACGCGATCCGCTCGCCGTTGGCGGCCGTGACGTAGCCGGACAGGGCCGAGACGTCGTCGATCGTCCCGGTCTTCGCCTCCAGGTTCCCGCCGGCGGGCGTGCCGCCCATGCGCCGGAACCAAGGCGACTCGCCGGCCACCGGCAGGACACCCGTGAAGGTGCGCGCGTGGGGCAACGCCGCCATGTGCGTGAGCAGCGCCACGAACGCCGCGGCGCTCACGTCGTTCAGCGG
>JBKGZE010000277.1:0-4085 GCA_046545735.1 Gemmatimonadota bacterium
GAGTGGAAGAAGGCGAGCTTTCGCTGACGCTCCTTGACGACCCGGCGATGGCAGCGCTGAACCGGCGCTGGAAGGGACGGTCCGGGCCGACGGACGTGCTGGCCTTCTCGCTGCACGAGCCCGGGCAGCCGATCATGGGCGACGTCTACCTCAGCGTGGAGCGAGCCGCCGCCCAGGCGGCGGAGCTGGGCGAGCCGCCCGCGCGAGAGCTGGCCCGGCTGGCCGTGCACGGCACGCTGCACGTCCTGGGGTGGGACCACCCCGAGCTGGGGCGGGAAGGCAGCGAGATGTGGCGGCACCAGGAGCGGATCCTGGCGGGGCTCGGCATGAGTTCCTCGACCGGATCCCGCTCGTGAGTCGCCTCTACGGCGCCACCCGCCGGATCGTCGGTAGCGTCTTCGGCGGCGAGGAGCGGCGCTTCTTCCGCGACGTGGTCCTCTTCGAGTACCCGTCGCCCGGGCAGTGGACGCTCGGGTTCCAGACGGGGAAGGCGCCCCGGGCGCTGGACGACCGGATCGAGAACGGCGTCACCATCTTCCTGCCGACGTCGCCGAACCCCGTCACCGGGTTCCTGATCATCGTTCCGGAGTCCCGGGTGATCCGGCTCCCGGTCACGGTGGAGGAAGGCTTCACGTACATCCTCTCGGCGGGCGCGGTGCCTCCGACGGGGCCACACGGGCGGGAGCCGAGCCCACCGACGGGAGCCGATCCGGCGGTCGCGCCACCGTTCCGGGAGGAGGGGAGGGAGGGGTCGTGAGCACGCCCGAGCTGCAGGAAGTGGACGATTTCAAGGCGCGGATCACGCGCCTGGAGGCGCTGTTCGAGAGCGGCAAGGACCCGGAGCTTCGTGCCTTCCTGGAGGCCCTGCACCCCAGCGACATCGCGGACCTCATCGAGCACTTCGGTGAGGAGGAGGAGCGGGTCCGGATCCTGGAGCTGCTCCCGGCCGAGCTCGCGTCGGAGACGCTCGCGGAGATGGAGGCGCACCAGCACCCCGAGGAGATCCTGGCGGCGCTGGAGCCCGAGCGGATCGGGGCGCTCCTCGAGGAACTGAGCGACGACGACGCCGCCGACCTGATCGGCGAGCTGGATCCCGATGACCAGGCCCGCGTGCTCGCCACGCTTTCGCCGGTCGATGCCGTCGAGCTCCGGGAGCTCATCGCCTACCCGGAGGAGTCGGCCGGCGGGATCATGACCACGGAGGTGGTCGCGCTGTCCATGCACCTAACGGCCGGGGAGGCCATCGAGGAGGTGAGGCGGCAGGCCCACGAGATGGGCGGCGAGTTCTACAAGATCTTCGTGGTGGACCTGCTGCGCCGGCTTCAGGGGGAGGTGGGAATCCAGGACCTGGTCATCGCGGACCCGGAGCAGACCATCGCCGAGCTGGTGGAGCCGCCGGTGGTGACGATCCCCGTGGACCTGGACCAGGAGGAGGTGGGTCGGCTGATCGGACGCTACAACGAGCCGTCGGTTGCCGTCGTGGGGCCGAACAACGTTCTTCTCGGCCGGATCACGTGGGACGACGTGCTGGACGTGATGGAGGCGGAGCAGACGGAGGACCTGCTGCTCCTGGCCGGGATCGGCGGCGAGGAGGAGGTGCAGGGCGCGTGGTGGGACGCCGTCCGGGCCCGGCTCCCCTGGTTGACGCTGAATACCCTCACCGCGGCCATGGGCGCCGTGGTCATCCACCAGTTCACGGAAACCATCGATCAGATGCTCGCCCTGGCGGCGCTGCTCCCCGTCATTGCCGCGCTGGGCGGGAACGCGGGCACGCAGGCGCTGGCGGTCACGGTGCGCCGGCTCGCCCTCACCCGCGAAAGCGCCGCCCGCCGCTGGCGCGTGGCGGGGAAGGAGGTGGTTGTCGGGCTCCTGAACGGGCTGGTCCTCGGCATCGTGGTGGGCCTGGGGAGCTGGTTCTTCTTCGACGGCACCTTCATGCTCGGCGCGGTCGTCCTCCTGGCCATGTGGGGCAACCTCGTGGTGGCCTCCGTGGCCGGTGCCCTGGTGCCCGTCCTCCTCGAGCGCATGGGCGCCGACCCGGCCGTGGCCTCCTCCGTGTTCGTGACCGCCGTCACCGACGTGGCCGGGTTCTTCTTCCTCCTCGGCCTGGCCACCCGGCTGCTGCTATGAGACGCTGGCGTCGGAGCTTCACCATCGCGCTCCGGCTCGTCCCGTTCCTCGTCGCGTTCCTGCGCGACCGCCGGCGCTGGATCTTCTTCGGGCGACCGCGGGGCCTGCCGTACGACCGACACCTGCGCCGCGCGGAGCGGCTGACGGCCACCATCGCGAGCCTCGGGCCCACCTTCATCAAGCTGGCGCAGGTCTTCGGCGCCCGCGCCGACATCCTGCCGGAGCCGTACCTGAGCGCCATCTCGAGCCTCCAGGACCAGTGCCCGGAAGACCCGCCGGACCAGATCGAGGGCGTCATCGCCGATGAGCTCGGCCGGGACGTGGGTGCGGTGTTCGAGAGCTTCGACCGCGACCCGGTCGCCGCCGCGAGCCTGGGTCAGGTCCACAAAGCCAGCTTCGCCGGACGCGATGTGGCGGTGAAGGTGCTCCGGCCGGGCGTCGAGAGCCTGGTCGCCGTCGACCTCGACATCTCGTTCCGGATCCTGTTCCTCCTGAACGTGCTGTTCCGAAACCACCACGTGAAGGCGCTCACGAACGTGGTGCGGGAGTTCAGCGTGCGGGTGCGGGTGGAGATGGATTTCCGGGAAGAGGCGCGGCACATGGCCCTTTTCCAGGCGCATTTCGGCGACGACCCGCGGGTGGTGGCGCCCGTGGCCGTGGAGGGGCTGGTCCGCCGCAGGGTCCTGGTCATGGAGTGGATCGACGGCGACCGCGTCGACATGCTCGGGCCCCGGTTCGCCGCCGGTGAGCTTCGCTTCCGCGAGCTGATGGAGACGCTCACGGAGATCTACCTCCGCATGCTCCTCGTGGAGGGGCTCCTCCACGCCGATCCCCACCCGGGCAACATCCTCGTGGATCGGCAGGGGCGGGTCGTGCTCCTCGACTGGGGC
This sequence comes from Gemmatimonadota bacterium, assembly GCA_046545735.1. Classification (GTDB taxonomy): domain Bacteria; phylum Gemmatimonadota; class Gemmatimonadetes; order Longimicrobiales; family RSA9; genus JAWVYT01. The sequence goes on from JBKGZE010000277.1 coordinate 3,021, forward strand.
ATGGTCGTGCAGCTCCGCCCCGCCACCCGGGACCAGATCATCCGGGTGGCCATGGCCGCCGCACGCGAGGACGTGGACGCGATCATCAACGGGATGTACGAGCTGGGCATGATCGATCCCGATATCTCCCGCACCGAGATCCGGGACGCCGCCGCCGAGATCCTCTCCATCCTCGAGCGCGCACGGGAGCTGGGGCAGCAGCGGGTGGAGGACATGATCCGCGAGATCATGGACACCTTCTACACCTGGCCCCTCATGCTCCCCCGGGAGCTGGTCTACTTCTTCCGCGCCGCCGCCCTCCTCGAGGGCATCGGGTTCCGCTACGACAGCGCGTTCAACGGGCTCGACGTCTCCCGCGCCGTGGTCACGCGCATGCGCGGCGAGCTGCTCCGCGCCACCGCCCGCGAGCCCGCCGACGTGGCCCGCAACATCTGGGACGACGCCCGCTCCGCCATCACCGGCGTACGCGACCTCATACGCCGGGCGGACCGCGAGGAGCTCCGCGTCCGGGTCCATCCCCGCGACATCTTCCACATCGAGCGCTTCCTCTCGCTCCAGGTCCGGCGCATCCAGCTCTCGCTGTTCGCCGCGACCATGGCCCTCATCACCGCCGTCGTCTACCTGGCGTTCCCCGTCTGGTGGGTCCTGCTCGGCGGCTTCGCCGGCGCTCTCTTCCTCTTCGGCATCGCCATGATCATCCCCACTCACCTGCTCGAGAATCCCATGCGGCACGCCCGGGGGGTCGGCGAGGAGCGGGGGATCGAGATCGAGTGATCGAGTGTCGAGTGTCGAGTGTCGAGTGTCGAGGATCGAGGAGGTCCCGGCGCTGAGAACGTGCATCCACACGCCAGGATATCCACGGAGATGCCGAAGCCACTGAGATGCGTGACGGCGGCGGGGCGGGCGCGGTCCTCGGGGCCGTCGTTGGGTACGTCGCGCATCGCAAAGCCGCCGCTGAGGGTGCGGCAGCCGACGTGACGATCGCCGGCCTGCTGGTGCTGGGCAGCACCTTCGGCGGCGTGACGGGCGTCGTGATCCACAAGCTGCGATCGTTGCGTTCCGGGC
>JBKGZE010000278.1:0-4064 GCA_046545735.1 Gemmatimonadota bacterium
GGCCGAAACTCCTGTCTGTGTCGGTGGTGCCCGTCGGCCTCACCCGGTACAACCTGAACCGCCCGGTGCGGCTGCTCACCCCAGCCGAGGCCGCCGTGGCCATCCGACAGGTCGAGCGGGCGAGGACACGGGCGCTCCGGGAGCGAGGAACGGGCTGGGCGTACGCCGGGGACGAGCTGTTCCTCGCCGCCGGACAGGAGGTGCCCCGCCAGGCCTACTATGACGACTGGCCGCTGACGGAGAACGGCGTGGGATCTGTCCGCGAGTTCCTCGAAGATGCCCGGGCCACGGCGGCCGATCCGCCCCGGCTCGCCGGCCGCCGGGTCGCGATCGTCACCGGCGCGCGGATGGGCGAGGTCATGGCCCCGCTGATCCCGACGCTCTCCCGGGCCACGGGTGCCGAGCTCGTGCTCGTGCCCGTCGAGAACCGGCTGTTCGGCCCCACCGTCACCACCGCGGGACTCCTGGCCGGGGAGGACATGCGCGACGCCGTGCTCGCGGCGGGTGCGCTCGATGGCGTCCTGATCCCGGCGGAGACGCTGAACGACGACCTGCTCTTCATCGACAGCATGCCGTACGACCACTTCACCCGGGCCGTGGGCGCGCCCGTAGTGCCCGCCTATGCGCTCTCGGCCGGCCTGGAGGCGCTGTGAGCCGGCCGCTGCCTTCCGTGGCCGTCGTGGGCCGGCCGAACGTGGGGAAGTCCACCCTCTTCAACCGCGTGGTCGGGCGCCGACAGGCCATCGTGGAAGACACGCCCGGCGTAACCCGGGACCGCAACTTCGCCCGGGGTGAGTGGGCGGGCCGGGAGTTCTTCATCGTGGACACGGGCGGGCTGGAGCCGGACGTGAACGAGCCGCTGGCGGTGGCGATCCGCCGACAGGTGGAGGCGGCGCTCGCCGAGGCCCAGGTCATCGCCTTCGTGGTGGACAACCAGGCGGGCGTGCACCCGCTGGACCTGAAGATCGCCGAGCGGCTGCGCAGGACGGACGTGCCGGTGATCCTGGTGGTGAACAAGGTCGACGCCCTTCCGGAGGACCTGGGCCACCTCGACTTCTGGGAGTTGGGTCTCGGGGAGCCGCGGCCGGTCAGTGCGCTGTCGGGGAAGGGGTCCGGCGATGTCCTCGACGCTATCGTCGAGCATCTGCCTGAGGTGCGGGAGGTCCCCGAAGAGGCGCTGAGCGTGGCGGTGGTCGGCAAGCCGAACGTGGGGAAGTCGAGCTTCATCAACCGGCTGCTGGGAGAGGAGCGGCTGGTGGTGAGCGACGTTGCCGGGACCACGCGCGATGCCATCGATACGCCCATCCGCTATCACGGCCGCACGCTGGTCTTCGTGGACACGGCGGGGCTCCGGCGACAGGCCCGGATCCACGAGAGCCTGGAGTTCTACAGCGCGCTGCGCACGGAGCGGGCGGTGGAGCGCGCGGACGTCTCGCTCCTCCTGGTGGACGGAACCGAGCCGATCCACGTGCAGGACCTCAAGATCGCGGAGAAGGCCTGGAAGGCGGGCTCGGGGCTGGCGGTGGCCGTGAACAAGTGGGACCTGGTGGACAAGGACACGCACACCGCGCCGGCCTTCGAGCGGCACCTCCGGGAACGGGCGCCGTCGCTGCGGTGGGTGCCGGTGATCTTCACTTCGGCCCTCAGCGGCCAGCGGGTCCACCGGGCGCTGGACCTGGTGCTCGAGGTGGCGAACGAGCGTGCTCGCCGCGTTCCCACCTCGGAGGTCAACGCGGCGGTCCGTGAACTGGCGGCCCGCCGCCCACCGCCCCATTATCGGGGGCACCCGGTGCGGATGCTGTACGCCACGCAGGGCGGCGTGAACCCACCCACCTTCGTGATCTTCGTGAACCAGAAGAAGGGCGTGACGGAGAACTATCGCCGCTACCTCTACAACGGGTTTCGCGAGCGGTGGGGGTTCCACGGCTCGCCCCTCCGGCTCAAGTTCCGCAACCGGAAGGAAGCGCCGCGGTGATCGGGGTCCTGATGGTTCTCGCGTATCTGCTGGGAGCCACTCCCACCAGCCAGATCGTGGCTCGCGTTTTCCATGGCGTCGACCTGCGGAAGCACGGCAGCGGCAACCTGGGCGCGACCAACACCTTCCGGGTGCTCGGCTGGCGGGCCGCGGCGCCGGTGATGGTCGTGGACGTGCTGAAGGGGTGGGTCCCGACCGTCTACTTCCCGCGCTGGGACGGGGTCGAGCCGCTCGAGTGGGCGCTCGGTTACGGCGTCGCCGCCATCGTCGGCCACGTGTTCAGCGTGTTCGTCGGCTTCAGGGGAGGCAAGGGCGTGGCGACGAGCGCCGGTGTCTTCATGGCGCTCGCGCCCTGGGCGGTGCTGATCGCGGGCGTGCTGTGGGGCGTGATCGTGACGCTGACCCGGATCGTCTCGCTGGCGTCCCTCGTCGCGGCGATCGTGCTCCCCATCGCCGTGTTCGTGACGGGCGAGCCGCCGCTGGAGTTCTGGGTCTCCATCGGGCTGGGCCTCTTCGTCGTCTACGCGCACCGCTCGAACATCCGACGGCTGATGCGGGGCGAGGAGAGCCGGTTCCTGCGGAAGACGGGGAAAGAGACAGGGAAGGTGTAGATGAACGAGCGGATCGCGGTGGTTGGCGCCGGCAGCTGGGGCACCACGCTGGCCAACCTGCTGGCGCAGAACGGCAACGAGGTACGGCTGTGGTCGTACGAGGATGACGTGACCGCGGCCATCAACGAGTCCGGGGAGAACGCCGTCTACCTGCCCGGGATCCAGCTGCCGGGGAACCTCTCGGCCACCTCCGACCTGGGCCTCGCGGTGGAGGATGCCGGGGTGATCGTATCGGTGAGCCCCTCCCAGCACGTCCGCACGGTCATGGGGGAGGCCGCGCCCCGCATCCGGGGCGACGCCCTGGTGGTGAGCGCGTCCAAGGGGATCGAGACCCGAACGCTCGAAACCATGGCCGAGGTCCTCGAAGATTCGCTGCCCCACACCAAGGCCCGGCACCACTGCTTCCTTTCCGGCCCCAGCTTCGCCGCCGAGGTCGCCCGCAAACACCCCACGGCCGTCACCGTGGCCAGCCGGGACAGGAACGCCGCCCGGCGGGCCCAGGAGCTCTTCCAGGCGGACCATTTCCGCGTCTACACCAGCCACGACGTGACCGGCGTCGAGCTCGGCGGCGCGCTGAAGAACGTGATGGCGCTGGCGGCCGGGATGGTCGCCGGGCTCGGCTTCGGCCACAACACCATGGCCGCCCTCATCACCCGCGGGCTCACGGAGCTGACCCGGCTGGCGCTGGTCATGGGCGGCAGCGAGCGGACCCTGGGCGGGCTCTCCGGGATGGGCGACCTGATCCTCACCTGTACCGGCGACCTGAGCCGCAACCGCACGGTGGGTGTGGAGCTGGGGAAGGGGCGAACGCTGCGGGAGGTGCTCGCCGAGATGCGGCAGGTGGCCGAGGGCGTGGAGACCACCCGGGCCACGCACGCGCTGGCGCGGCGCGAGGAGATCGACATGCCCATCGTGGCGGAGGTGCACGCGGTGCTCTTCGAGGAGCGGTCGCCCGGCGACGCGGTGCGCAACCTGATGCTGCGCGAGCCCAAGCCCGAGTTCCGCTGATGGCCGACCGTCCGATCATCAAGAAGGAGTACTACTCCATCGGCGAGGTCTGCGAGCTGGTGGACCTGAAGCCGCACGTGCTCCGCTACTGGGAGAGCCAGTTCCCCTCCCTCAAGCCGCCGAAGAACCGCGCCGGGAACCGGGTCTACCAGCGGAAGGAGATCCGCCTGATCATCCTGGTCAAGCGGCTGCTCTACGATCAGAAGTACACCATCGAAGGCGCCCGGCAGAGGGTGGAGGAGCTCCGGCGGGGGGGCGCGCTGGAGGAAGAGACCCGGCAGACGCTGGACGCGGCCACGGTGGACGAGATCCGGGGCGAGCTGCGGGAGATCCTGGAGCTGTTACGCGGGGACACCGTGGGCTGATGCGCATTCTGATAACCAACGACGACGGCTACCTGGCCCCGGGGATCCGGGCCCTGACCGAGGCCGCGCGCGGGCTCGGCGAGGTGCACGTGGAAAATCCCGAGA
>JBKGZE010000279.1:0-4052 GCA_046545735.1 Gemmatimonadota bacterium
GCGCCGCCAGAGATCGTCGAGGAACCGGTCCACGCCGTGCTCTGGATGGACGGGGCAGTACTCCTGCGGCTCGGTCCCCGCGAGGAAGTACTCGATCCGGACGTCCTCGGGAGGGCAGTTGCCGGTGGCCAGGTAGCCGGTGCCCTGGTCGACCTGTGCGCTGACCACGTTGGCGGGCGGGATCCAGGGCGCGGGCGCGGGCCGCTCCTGGTAGGCGCGCTCCATGATCTCCGCCCAGACGGGGGCGGCGAGGCGGCCGCCGCTGGCGCCCGGCATGATGGGCCGGGGCTGGTCGAACCCGAGCCAGACGCTCGCCGCGAGGTCGGGCGTCAGCCCCACGAACCAGGCGTCCTTGCCCTCGTTGGTCGTCCCGGTCTTCCCGGCCGCCGGCATCCAGAACCCGCGGCTCCGGATGGCCGAGGCGGTGCCGCTGTTCACGACCTCCTCGAGCAGCGTGAGCGTGAGGAACGCCACCCCCGCATCCAGCGCCTGCCGCGTGGGTCGGCTCGCCTGCCAGAGCACGGTGCCCTCCCGATCCTCCACGCGCTGGATCAGACCGGGCTCCACCCGATAGCCGCCGTTGCCGAACGTGGCGAACGCGGCCGCCAGCTCGGCCGGGACGACCTCCGCGGAGCCGAGGAAGATGGAGGGGTAGTCCGGGATCGGCGTGCTCAGCCCCAGTCGGCGGCCCATGGCCGAGACGCGCTCCGCCCCCAGCCACTGCCCGAGCCGGACCGCGGCGCTGTTCGACGACGTGGCCAGCGCGGCGCGCATCGAGAGCGTCCGGATGGTGTCCGCCACGTGGTCGCCCGGCCTCCAGGCGGGCGATCCGGCGGCCTCGATGGTGACGGGCGCGGTCTCGAGGCGCGCGGTGGCCGGGAGTCCGGACTCGAGCGCCGCGGCGTAGACGATGGGCTTGAACGCGGAGCCGGGCTGGCGCCGTGCCTGGATCGCGCGATCGAACTGCGAGCTGCCGAAATCGCGTCCGCCGACCAGGGCCCGGATGACCCCGGTCTCCGGATCCAGGATCACCACCGACCCCTGGAGCACAGGCGCGTCCCCCGCGGCGGGGCCCTTCGCGTGCGAGTACTGGCCGTAGTCGCCCGCCTCGATCCGCTCGATCTGCTTCACCAGCGCCTCGTGCGAGAGACGCTGCAGCTCCGGGTCGAGGCCCGTGTGGACGCGGAGCCCCCGGATGTCCGCGTCTCCGCCGAACCGCTCCCGCAGCGCGCGACGCACCGCCGCGACGAAGTAGGGCGCCGCTCCGGCCGCCTCCGGCGGCGGCGCGAGCTCGAGGGGGCGCCGGCTGGCCGCCTCGGCCGTCGCCGCGTCGAGCACGCCCTCCTCCGCCATGACCTCGAGCACGATGTTGCGGCGCTCGAGGGCCCTCTGCGGGTGTTTCCGCGGGTTGTAGCCTTCCGGGCTCTTCACCAGGGCGACCAGGAGCGCCGCCTCCGCCGGGTCCACCTCCGCCGCCGGGTGCCCGAAATAGCCCTCCGCCGCCGCCTCGACGCCGTACAGGCCGGACCCCAGGTAGATCTGGTTCAGGTACAGCTCCAGAATCTCACGCTTCCGGAACTCCGACTCGACCCGGTACGCCAGGAAGACCTCGCACACCTTCCGCGTCAGCTTCTCGCTCATCGGCAGCCGCTCGGGGAACACGGTCCGGGCGAGCTGCATGGTGATGGTGCTGAACCCCTCCGCGACGGACAGGCTGGTGAGGTTCCGCCACACCGCCCGTCCGACGCTCCGGTAGTCCACGCCGCCGTGGCCCCAGAACCGGCGGTCCTCCACGGCCACCATCCCTTCCCGCAGGACCGGCGGCACGTCCTGGAGGTCGAGCACCACGCGCCGCTGCGGCGAGAGGTCGGCCACCACCGAGCCATCCGCCGCGAAGACGCGGGTGGCTTCGGGCGGGCGGTAGGTGCGGAGCTCTGCCACGGTCGGACAGCCGGTCCCGGTGACGCCGGCCACCGTCAGCGCCGCCCAGATCGCTCCCGAGAGGAAGAGGACGCTGAGCAGGAGCGCGAGGAAGGCCAGGGCCTTCCGCCAGCGGCCCCAGCCTTTCATGCGTGATATGAAGCCCTTCATGGCGCCGTTCTACCCCCCTACTTCAACATCCTTCCGCCGTCCACCACGACTACCGACCCGGTGGAAAACTCCGAACGCACCAGGAACATGAGCGCGTCCTCCACGTCCTGCGGAGACCCGGTCCGCTCCAGCACGGTCCGGCGGGCGCTCTCCCGGCGCTGCTCCTCCGTATAGTCCTCGGGGGGCAGCACGGTTCCGGGAACGATGCAGTTGACCCGGACGTCCGGGGCGAGTGACCGGGCGGCGAGCCGGGTCAGGTGGATGAGCGCCGCCTTGGAGATGCTGTGGTGCGGGAAGCCCGTCCACGGCCGCAGCCCCGACACGTCCGCAATGTTCACGGCCACCCCCTTGGATGCGGCCAGGTGCCGCGCGGTTGCCTGCAGGAGCAGGAAAGGTGCTCGCGCGTTCACCGCCATGACCCGGTCCCAGTCCGCGGCGGTGACGTCCAGGAAGGAGCCCGACTCGAAGAGCGCCGCGCTGTTGACCAGCACGTCCAGCCGACCGAGCGCCCGGGCGGCGCGCTCGCCCAGGGCTGTGGCCTGGTCCGGGTCGGAGAGGTCGGCCCGCAAGGCGACGGCGCGGCGGCCCAGCGCCTCCACTTCCGCCGCCGTCGCGGCCGCTTCGTCCTCCGCCGCGTGATAGTGGAGGACGAGATCGGCGCCCGCGCGCGCCAGCGCCAGCACCAGGGCACGCCCCACGCGGTGGGCACCCCCGGTGACCAGCGCGACTCTGTCGGAAAGGTTCATGGCGGGAACGTAAGTGGCCCCGGCCGGAGGGAGCAATTCCGGCCCGGCCGCCGCGCCCGGGGCAGGGACCTTGCGAGAGCGCCAGGTCGCCACGGGAACGCCCGTGGGCCGGCGGGCGTGTCGTCGCCGGCACACAGCTACGAGCGAAGGAGGGGTCGATGGATCTGGACGGCAGGGTGGCGGCGGTCACGGGCGGGACCAAGGGGATCGGTCGCGCCATCGCGGAAGCGCTCCTCGACAGCGGCGGCAGGGTCGTCATCGGCGCGCGCACCGCAGCGGAGGTGGAGCGATCGGCCGCCGAGCTCGGGGAGCGCGCCCGCGGCGTGGTCTGCGATGTCCAGGACCCTGAGGCGTGCCGGCGGCTCGTGGATGCCGCCGTCGACGCGTTCGGCGGCCTCGACATCCTGGTCAACAACGCCGGCGTCGGGATCTACAAGCCGGTCGAGGATCTCTCGGTCGACGAGTGGAACCGGACGCTCCACACGAACCTCGACGGGATCTTCTACTGCACGCGCGCGGCGCTGCCGCGGATCAAGGAGCGCGGTGGCGGCTGGATCATCAACATCGGCAGCCTGGCCGGGAAGAACGCCTTCCCCGGCGGCGCGGCCTACAACGCCAGCAAGTTCGGACTCATCGGGTTCAGCGAGGCCCTCATGCAGGAGGTCCGCCACGACGGCGTCCGCGTCAGCTACATCATGCCGGGAAGCGTGGACACGCCGGGCTTCAGCTCGGGCGAGGCGGACTGGAAGATCCAGCCGGAAGATATCGGCCGGATCGTCCTGGACCTCCTCGCCACCCCGGACCGGACGCTCCCCAGCCGGATCGAAGTGCGCCCGAGTCGGCCGCCGAAGAAGTAGGAGTACCGGCTGTTCGGGCGATCGGCCTCCCCGGGCCCGGCCACCGTCATCCGGCGCGCGGGCCGGGGGGGGCGGGGTGGGCTGGCGGGTTGGGCCGGTGGTGGCTCCAGACCGCGAAGTCCCCCGGTCTTCACGCCGGGGCCGGGCCGTGGGGGCGTCGCTGGCTGCAGGCGGTATTTGGTTCGCGCACACGAGGGCGGCGAGGCGCGCCGCCGACGAGGGCGGCGAGGCGCGCCGCCGGCAAACGAGGGAGCGATCGATGGCGGACGAGTATCGGATCGAGAAGGACTCGCTCGGGGAGATGAAGGTGCCGGCGGCTGCGCTGTACGGTGCGCAGACGCAGCGGGCGGTGGAGAAC
>JBKGZE010000280.1:0-4048 GCA_046545735.1 Gemmatimonadota bacterium
CCTTGGTCCGGCCCGCGACCTCGCGGGCGATCCCCTTGATCTCCACAATCCCCTGGTAGATCTCCGGGACCTCGAGGGCGAACAGCGCCGCGACGAACTCCGGCGCCGCCCGGGACAGGATCAGGCGGGGGCCCTTCGAGGTCTCCTCGACCTTCTTGAGCACCGCCCGGATCGGCTCCCCCTGTCGGAACCGCTCGCGTGGGTTCTGCTCCTTCCAGGGGATGATGGCATCCGCGTCGCGCGCCTCGTTCAACAGCACCACCAGCTTGCCGCGCTCGACCTGCTGGACCTCGCCGCTCAGCAGCTCGCCATCCCTGCCCGCGAACTCGTCCCGGATCCGCTGCCGCTCCCCTTCACGAACGCCCTGGATGATCCGCTGCTTCGCCGCCATCACGGCGTTCCGGCCGAACTCGTGGAACTGGACCGGGATCTCCAGCACGTCTCCCGGCTCGAACTCGGGATCGTCCCAGCGGGCCTCGTCCAGCGAAATTTCACGAGAGGGGTCCTCCACCTCCTCGACGACTTCCTTCAGCACGATGATCTGGATCCCACCGCCCTGCTCGTCGATGTTGATCTCCGCCTCCACGTTCGGCCCGAACCGCTTCGCCAGCGCGGCCATGATGCCGGCGCGGATGAGGTCGTGCAGCTCGTCGTCCGAGAGATTCTTGTTGTTCGTCATCTCCCGGAAGGCCGCGAGAACCTGCATCCCTTCGTTCGCCATACGCCTCCCCTATTCGTTCCAGCGGAACACGAGGTTCGCCCGGGCCACGTCCTGGCGGGCCACCTCGATCTCCTCACCGTCTTCGAGCCGGAGGCGAATCCGCTCGCCCTCCGGCCCGTCTTGGATCCCCATCAGCTCGCCCTCGAGCCGCCGCCCCCGGCCCGCCAGGGGCGCGTAGCCCTTCACGGCCACCTCGTGACCCGTGAACCGCTCGAAGTCCCGTCGCTTCACCAGCGGCCGCTCCACCCCGGGCGAGGACACCTCGAGGACATAGTTGGCCGGGATCGTGTCCCGCGCGTCCAGGTACTCCTCGAGAGCCCGGCTGATCCGGGCGCAGTCGTCCAGACCCACGCCCTGTCCGGGCACCGAGTCGGGGCGATCGACGCGCAGCCGGAACACCGGACGGTTCTTCGACCCCGTGCGCTCGAGCTCCACGACCTCGAACCCCAGGGCTTCCGTCCGCTCTTCCAGTGCGTCTGCCAGTGACTGCTCCGCCATCGTCCCTCAATAAAAAAGTGGGGGTGTGCGCCCCCACTCCATAGCGGCCCGCCTTCGAGCCGCGCACCCTTGAACGATAAAACGACTCCGGGGGCGATGCAAGGCCACGCACGCCCGCGTTACCGCTGCCCCGCTCCTCTCCCGCACCCGTGTTCGCGGGCCGCGCTGACCGGGTACCCTCAGCGCGTGCCGAGGATCCCGACCTGACGGCCGCTGTCCCCCGCCCTGTGCGAATAGAACCCCTCACCGCACCGGGTGCAGTGCTCGGAGACGGTAATTCGGGCGGGTGGAACACCCGCGCCCACCAGCTGCCAGGCCTGCACCGCGCGCACGTCGACCGGCGTGTTCCCGTCGGGGATGGGCACTCCCAGCGCCTCGTGCACCTCGGGACCCACCTCGTAGCACGTGCCACAGATCGCAGGGCCGAGGTGCGCGTGGAGCTTCGACGGAGGCGACCCCAGGCGCTCGAGCCCTGCCGCCATGATCCCCGCGGCCGTGCCCCGCCAGCCGCCATGAAGCAGCGCCACGCGGCGCCGCTCCGGGTCCACCAGGGAGATGGGCACGCAGTCGGCCACCGAGACGGTCAGGAGAACACCGCGCTCGCCCGTCACGTGGCCGTCGACGCCCTGGGTCACGAACAGCCCCGCCGGGCCGTCCCCGTGCTCCATGACCCGGCGGCCGTGCACCTGCTTCCCGTGGACGGCCCGCGGCAGCTCCACGCGGGCCCTCAGCGCCGCCCAGCGATCCATGCCCTCCCCCGCGGGCACGGTGCCGAAGAGGCCCAGGTCGAACTCGCCGGCCCGGCCGGTCGTGCCGTGGACGAGCCAGGGGAACCGCGACCGCCACACTGGCACCGGGTAGACGGCCGGGGCGAGGCCCACGCGGGGCTCCCGGACCCGCCGCACGCCCGCCGGAAACGCCGGCGCCGGAACCGTCAGCCCTCGGAGACGGGGATGTCGAATCCCGCGGCGGTCCCGCCCCCCTCATCACCGGGCTCGCGGGACTCCGCCTCGAGCCGGACTACGCGCCGCCGGAGCTCCCGCACATCCTCGGCGAGCTCCTGGAACTCGCGGCGCGGCACGAACTCGAAGCGCGTGCGGGCCTCGTCGAAGGCCGCCTGGGCCCGCTCCATCGTGGTCCGGACGGCCTCCCGCCCTCGCTCCTGCGAGAGCTCGCCCCGGTCCATCATGTCATCGACCGTTTCCTCGATGGCGTCCTTCAGCGCGCTCAGGATCCCGAGCCCCGCCCGGATCCCTTCGCGGACCTCATCGCCCACGTCCCGGCGGCTCCGGCCCCGTTGCTCCTCGTTCATACCGCGCCTCCTTCAGTTGTCCCGCGAGTCCTCGCGCCCGATGCGTGCCCCGAGCGCCCGCAGACGCTCATCGATCCGCTCGTAGCCACGCTCGATCTGCTGGATGTTGAAAATGTGGCTCTCGCCCTCGGCGCCGAGCGCCGCGATCAGCAGCGCCATTCCCGCCCGGATGTCCGGGCTCTCCACCACCCCGGCGTACAGCCGCGACGGTCCGACCACCACGGCGCGGTGCGGGTCGCACAACACGATCCGGGCGCCCATGCCGATGATCTTGTCGGCAAAGAACATGCGGGACTCGAACATCTTCTCGTGGATCAGGACGGTCCCCCGGCACTGGGTCGCGGTGACCAGCGCGATGGACGTGAGGTCCGCCGGGAAGGCGGGCCACGGGCCGTCGTCGATCTTCGGGATGTGGCCGCCCAGATCCATCTTCACTTCGAGGGCCTGGTCGCCCGGCACGAACAGGTCCTCGCCACGGACTTCACAGCTCACCCCAAGCCGCTCGAAGCCAAGGAGCGTCGAGTCGAGGTGCTCCACCGCCGCGTTCTCGATCGTGACCTCACCCCGGGTCACCGCCGCAAGGCCGATGAACGAGCCCACCTCGATGTGGTCGCTGCTGATCGTGTAGCTCCCCTCGTGCAGCCGATCCACACCCTCGATCTCGAGCACGTGCGTGCCGATCCCGCTGATGTTGCCACCAAGACCGTTGATCATGTGACACAGGTCCTGGACGTGCGGCTCAGCCGCCGCGTTCCGCAGCCGCGTGGGCCCTTTCGCCAGCGTGGCCGCCATGATGCTGTTCTCCGTGGCCGTCACGCTCGGCTCGTCCAGGAAGATGTCCGCCCCTTCCAGCCGATCCGCCTCCAGGTGGTATCCGCCCCGCGTCTCCACACGCGCCCCCAGCCGCTGCAACGCGAGGAAATGCGTGTCCACGCGGCGGCGACCGATCACGTCCCCACCCGGCGGCGGCAGCAGCATGCTCCCCGCCCGCGCCAGCATCGGGCCCGCCAGCAGGATCGACGCACGGATCCGCGCTGCCATGTGCCGGTCCACTTCCGAGATCCGGATCTCTTTCGCATGGATCTGGACCGTATGGTAGCCCGTCCACTCGACCGTGCACCCGAGCTGCTGCATCAGCTCCAGCAGCGTCCGCACGTCCCGGATGTCCGGCACGTTCTCCAGCGTGACCGGCTCATCGCTCAGCAGCGTGGCACAGATGAGCGGCAGCGCGGCGTTCTTGTTCCCGGCGGGACGGATCCGCCCGTTCAGCGGAACACCTCCCTCAACCACATATTTCGGCATTCGTTCTGCAGGTTCGATGACACCGCGCCGGCCCTGCCGGTCGGGCTCCTCTGGTCGACGAAAAAAACATACCCGCCCCCGAGAACCACCGTCAAACCGCCCCGCACCCGCCACCCGCCACCAGCCACCAGCCACCCGCCGCAGCGGTGGAGCGCGCGATCGTGGACCGCGAGCACAGTCACGCGACGTCGCTCGGGAACGGAGTGGGGCTCCCC
>JBKGZE010000281.1:0-4047 GCA_046545735.1 Gemmatimonadota bacterium
GGATGGAGCGCCGTTCACCTGCGCGGCCACGTGCCCGGGCGGGGCGATGAGTGCGGCGGCCAGGGCGAGGGCCGCGACTGCGGTCGCGCGTGCGGTCCTCAAGCCGACCGTCCCGCGGTGCCGGTGCGGGGGCGCAGCAGGCGTACCAGGTCGCGCGAGGCCTGGACGGGCCGGAACCGGCTCTCCCGCTGCAGCCGGCCGTAGCGCAGGTGCACGTCCACGGCCTCGGTTCGACGGGAATGGGGAGCGACTCGCCTGAGCAGCTCCGCGTTGGCGGCCCAGCCATCGGTGGTGAGCAGCGCCCCCTGCCCGGCTTCCTCCATCGCCCTGAGCAGCGCCACCACGCGGTACGCCCGGAACCCCGAGAGGATGTCCCCCTCCTCCTGGCCGCCGTGAACGCGGCGGAGCACGTAATGCCAGGCCTTGCGCGACCAGCGCAGCACCCGCGGCGTCTCTTCGGCCATGAGGTGCACCCGGCCCGTCACCACGTCGGCGCCGCCCTCGATTCGCTTCACCAGCAGCGCCACGTCCTCGGGCTCGTCGGTGAAATCGGCCTGCAGCGTCACGATCACATCCCGCTTCGGGTACGGCGCCCGGCTGGCCGCCTCCCGCACCAGCGCCTCCAGCGACGCCGCGTACCCTTCCCGCTTCTCGTGCCGGCGCACGTGGACCGGCATGATCCGGGTGTACGGCGCGATCACGTCCCACGTCCCGTCCGTCGAGCCGTCGTCCACCACGAGGACCTCGTAATCCCGCTCGAAGTCGGCCATCACCTCCCGGGTCTTCCAGAGGACGACCCCGATGGTCCGCTCTTCGTTGTACGCCGGTATGCAGATGTATATCACCTCAAGCTCCCCCTTCCTTCCCGAACCCATCATACCGCCGGGGCACCCCCGCCGTTCCCCGGCCGGGTCTTCCAGCGGCGATGCTGCCACAGGTACTGCCCCGGATCGGCCCGCACCGCCGCCTCCAATGCCGCCGTCAGATCGGCCGTCAGCCGGTCCGCCCGCTCCTCCGGGTCCCCGGCCTCCGGGACCGGGACCTCGCGGATGGTCACCTCGTAGCGGCCGCCGGCGCGGCGCGCCGCCGTGCCCATGAATACGGGCGCACCCGACCGCAGCGCCAGCACGGCCGGGCCCCGGTGCGTGGACGCCGGCCGCCCGAAGAACGGGACGAAGACGCCGCGACGCCGGGCGTCCTGGTCGGCCACCAGCGCCACGACGCGTCCGCGCTCGAGCGATCGGAGCGCGGCTTTCGTCGCCCCGCCCTTCCGGATGACCGTCATCCCGAGCTGCTCGCGGGCCCGGGTGATGAGCGCGTCGAACAGCGGATTCTTCTGCCGCTGCGCCACCACGTCCAGCGGGATGCCCCGCGCCGCAATGCTCGCGCCCCCGATCTCCCAGTTCCCGAAATGTCCCGTCATCAGGACGGCGCCCGTCCCCGCCTCCACCGCCGCCCGGAGCCGGTCGAGCCCGTGCACGTCCGTGGCGGCGATCACGTCGTCGCGGCCGAGCCGCGAGAGGCGCAGGAGCATCATCCCCTCCCGGCCGAGGTGCTCGTAGGCGGCCCGTGCGATGCGCCGGCGCCAGGCGGGCTCCCGGTCCGGAAACGCCTCCCGAAGCTGCTCGTCGACCACGTCGGCACGGACCCGGAACGGCCGGTACGCGAGCCGCCCGAGCCTCGCCGCGAGGGCGCCCGACAGCCGTGGCCCCAGCATCCGGTCGAACGCCCGGGCCAGTCGCACCAGCGCGTACTCGACACGGTGCTGCAGCCGCGCGCCGCTCACGACGCCCCACCCCCTGACGGATCGGCCCCAAGGTAACGGTCGCGTCGCCCGGCCGCTCGGGGCGGATACCGCTCCACCGCGCATTCCACCCGCTCCAGCACGTCGCCGACGGTGATCCGCTCCATCCGGCCGAGCTTGGGCGTGAAGCTGGACGGGTCCGGCGGCTCGTCCGGCTCCGTGTACGCGTCCACCCACAGCTCCTGGTACTTCCGGTACGGGCCCACCCGCCAGGGGTTGGTGTGGCCGTACAGCCCCACCACCGGAACGCCCATGGCCCGGGCCATGTGCACGGGCCCGGTGTCCGGCGCCACGACGAGGTCGGACCCGTGCACGCGCCAGAGCAGCGGCCGGATGCCGTCGCCCATGGCCACCGCCGGCCGCGCCCCCGCTGTCTCCAGGATCTGCTCCACGACCCGCCGCTCCCGCTGCGACGGGCCGCCCACCAGCATGGTGGCGTAGCCGAAGTCCCGGTCCAGCGCGTCCAACACCGCCGCCCACCGCTCCGGCAGCCAGTCCTTCTTCGCGTTCCCGGACGCCGGCACGATGGCGGCGACGGGCCGATCGAAGCGGCGGAAGAACGCGCGCTGCGCCTCCCGCTCCCTGGCCGTGGGCCCGAGCCGCCACGCCAGCGGCTCCGGCTCCACGCCGAGCGGCTCCAGGAACTCGAGGAACATGTCCTGGGTGTGGGCCCGGGGGCGTCGCGGGAGCCGGCGATTGGCGAACAGCCAGGTCAGGTCCCGGCTGCGGCCCCGGTCGAACCCGAGCCGCACGGGCGCGCGGGACAGCACCGTGGGGAAGACGCTCTTGAAGTAGATGTTGAAGTTGAGCGTCAGGTCGAACCGGCGGCCGGCCAGCTCGCGGCCGAGCCGGGCGACGCCGCGGGCGCCCCTCCCCTTGTGGAAGACCACCACGTCGTCGACGGCCGGGTGCTCCTCGACCACGGGTGCCGGCATCGGCTCCACCACCCACGTGATCCGCAGGTCCGGGCGCGCCCGCTTGAGCGCGCTGGCGACGGGGAGCCCGTGGATGACGTCCCCGAGCCCTGTGAGCAGGACGATGCAGACGCGCCCGTTCCCCGGTAGCCGGATCATGACCGCTCCACGTTCTCCGACAGCGTCTCCTGGTACTCCCGGACCATCCGCTCCACTCCGAACCAGTGCTCCGCCCGCCACGCCGCCTCCGCGCCCCGCTCACGCGACCGCGTGCCCCCCGCCCGCAGGTCGCTCACCACCTCCGCTACCGCCTCCGCCAGCGCCGGCGGATCGTCCACCGGCGCGATCCAGCCGGCCGCGGGGCGACCGTCCCGCGGGCCCAGCGCCCACCGCACCCCGCCCACGTCCGCCATCACGACCGGCAGGCCGGCGGACATGGCCTCCAGCATCGCGTTCGGCATGCTGTCCATCCGGCTGGGGAGCACGAACGCGTCCGCCGCCGCGAGCACGGCCGGGACGTCGTCACGGTGCCCCAGGAGGTGGAGCCGCCCGGCCACGCCGAGTGACCCGGCGTCGCGCTCCAGCTCCGCGCGGCGCGCGTCGCTCCCGCGGCCGGCCACGGCCAGGTGCACGCCCGCGCCCTGCCGCGCCAGGATCCCCGGCAGGAGGTCCGCGCCCTTGTTCCGCTCGAGCCCGCCCACCGCCACCACCAGCGCGTCGTCCGCGGGGATGCCGAGCGCGGCCCGGAGCGGCGCCGGCGGCGCGGCGACCGGCTCCACGCCGTTCGCCACCACCCGCACCTTCCGCGGCGGCACGCCCATCTCGCGCACCAGCCAGTCGCCCACCTCGGGACTGTTCACCACGATGCCGTGGTACCAGCGACCCAGCGACAGCCGGCGCAGCCGGCTCCCGGGCCCCGTCTCGGAGCCCCGCAGCCCGCCGAGCCGGAGCACCACCCGCGGCACGCCCGCCCAGCGCGCGGCCAGCCCCGCCACGAACGCGCGCTTCCACGAGGTGACCAGCAGCGCCCGGACACGATGGCGCCGCAGCCAGGCCGCGAACAGGAGCGCGCTCGCCAGGTCCGCGTCGCCCCGGGGCCGGACCCCGGTGGTCCGGGCGCCGGCCGCCTCCAGTCCGTCGCGCACCGGGCCGCGCCGGCGGCAGGACGCGAGCACCTCGTGGCCCCGCGCGACCAGCCCCCGCGCCAGCAGGATCGCCTGCCGCTCGTTCCCCCGAACCCGCGGGCCGTCCGCGTGGATGGCGACCCTCACCGACGACCCCGGTCGGCCACGTCCAGCAGCGCCCGCTCCCACTCGTCCACCATACGGT
>JBKGZE010000282.1:0-4040 GCA_046545735.1 Gemmatimonadota bacterium
GAGTAAATACCGACTGAGTAAAGAACGGCTTACATCGACCACGGGAGGGCGCCATGGGCGCGCCGTTCAGCACACAGCAGATCGCACGGAGCGAGTACTTCACCGATCGGGAGCGGGAGGTGGCCCGGGTGGTGGAAGCGATGCGAGGCCGCGATCGGCTGGTCCTGTACGGGGAGCGTCGGATGGGCAAGAGCTCGATCATCGAGCGGGCCGCCGAGCTCGTGCGCTCGGGCGGAGGCGTGGTGCTCACGGCGAACGCCTGGACGATCACGGACCTCGACGACCTGAACCGGGGGCTCATGCAGGCGGTGCCCGGGGACTGGCTGCTCGGGGACCGGATCGGCCAGCTGATCCGTGCGCTGCGGGGGATGGTCGTGCTGACGGCGGACGACAGCGGCCGTCCCGCCCTGGAGCTGACCGGCAGGCCACCGCGGGACAGCGCTCCGCAGGACCGCTTTCGCGAGATCCTCCGGCAGCTGGACGTCCTCGCGGCGGACCACGAGGCGCCGGTCGTCGTCGTGATCGACGAGTTCCAGCGGCTGGAGGACGCCCATCCCGAAGGCGGCGCCATCCTCCGCGACATCGTGCAGGAGGCGTCTCACCTGGCGTTCGTCTTCGCCGGCTCGATCGTCGGCCTCGTCATGGACCTGCTCGGCCCGAAGGGGGCGTTTCACGCCATCGACCGGATCGAGGTGCGGGCGATCGCGCCCGAGCACCTGAAGTCGTGGGTGCAGCACCGACTCGCGACGCACGGCACCCGGATCACGGCCCCGGGTATGGACCGTCTCTACGAGCTCGCCGGCCCCGTGACGGAGTACGTGGTCCGGCTCGCGAAGGACGTGCACCGGATGGGCCGCGGACGCCACCCCCTCGGCCCATCAGAGGTCGAGCGGGCGTTCGACGAGGTCCTGGGCGACACGGCGGGTACGTACGAGCTCGTCTGGGACCGGCTCGCGACGGGCAAGCGTCAGGTCCTCCGCGCCATCGCGGACGGGCACCAGCAGCTCGCCTCCCGCGAGGTGATCGAGGACTACGGCATCGGCTCCTCGTCGGCGGTGAGCTATGCCGTCGACCAGCTGCGCCGCGACGGCCACCTGGCGCCAGGGAAGCCCTACCGGATCTCCGACCCCTTCTTCGCCGCCTGGGTCCGCCGACAGCCGTAGGCGGGCAGCAGGCGGAGCGCGCCGCGCCGACTCCATGTCGAGCTCCGGTGTGGCCTTCCACACCGGCAGCCCGCGCCGGCCCCGCTGTCACACCCGCCCCGTACCATGAGGCAGTTCCGGGCGCCACCATGCCACAGAGGCGCGCCCGCACCCTGGACCCCGTGGAGTCGGATGACGCAAATGATTGCCCCATCCCCGGATCCCTGCCATCTTCAGGCGTCGCCGGTTCTCTCAATCCCCCTGCGGTCCCGGACCGGCGGCCGGGGCGTGATGGCGCGCACCCGGGCTCGAGCGGGAGGTCCTCCGCTCGGCGTCTCGGCATGTCCACGTTTCAACGGGTCGAGGACGATGACGTCCCCGAACGACAAGCTGCGACCGCGGGAGGCCGGATGACCGGCCGGCTCCCCGTCGTGCTCCCGCGCCTGTGGGTCACGGGCGGATCCGGGCGGGCCGCGCCCGCCCTGGTGGCCGGCCGCGGTAGCATCGGGGCGACGCTGCCGGGCGCGCCGCCGGAGGAGGGCTAGCCCCGTGGCCATATCCAAGACCCAGCGCTGGCTCGACCTCATCGTCTTCCTGGTCCGACACCGCTTCCCCGTGGACGTGGACCAGGTCATGGAGGGCGTGCCGGCGTACCGGCAGAAGCGGCGAGCGGCGGAGTCGAAGGAGCCGGCCGCGCGGGACCGGGAGCTGGCGGCGCTGCGTCGCATGTTCGAGCGGGACAAGGCCGAGCTCCGCGACGCCGGCATCCCCCTCGAGACCCGCGAGTACACCATCGACCACGGCACCGAGCTCGCCATCGGCTACGAGCTGAAGGGGAAGGACTTCTACCTGCCGTACCTGCGGCTGGTCGCCGGGGACGAGCCGGGCGACGGGGGTGCGGCCCCCCGCGACCGCGACCGTGCTCCGTCCGGGGTGTCCGGCCTTTCCCGTCCCCTGGACCTGGGCATCGACGACCTCCAGACCGCCGCCAACGCCCTCCGCCGCGTACGCGACCTCCCCGCGAGCCCGCTGGCCCGGGAGGCCCGGACGGCGCTGTCGAAGCTCACCTTCGACGCCCCGCCCGACGCCCTCCGCGACGACCCCGTCCTCCACGCCGACGCGCCGGAGTCGGAGGCCGTCCGGGCGACGGTGCGGGCGCTCCGGGGGGCGCTGGTGGAGCGGCGTCGCGTGACGTTCGCCTACTACGGGATCCAGCGCGACGCCACCACCGACCGGGACGTGGCGCCCTGGGGGCTCCTCTTCCAGCACGCCCACTGGTACCTCATCGGCGCCGACGGCACCCGCGACGGCGAGCGCCGGGTCTTCCGCGCCAGCCGGATCCGCGACGGCACGCTGGAGGTGGGCCCGCCCGGGGCGTACGAGATCCCCGCCGGCTTCGACGCGTCGTCGTACGCCGCGCGGGAGGCGTGGGAGCTGGGCGAGGACGAGCCCGTCGTCGCCGACGTGCGCTTCGCCTTCCCCCTCAGCCTCTGGGCCGAGCGGAACGGGAAGGGCGACGCCGTGGAGCGCCTCGAGGACGGCGCCGCGGTGCGACGGTTCCGGGTCCGCCAGACCGACCCGTTCCTCCGCTGGCTCCAGTCCTTCGCCGGCGACGCCGTCGTCGTCCGCCCCCCGGGGCTGCGCGACGCGCAGCGGGCGCTGGCGAGGAGGACGCTGGAGGTGTATGGCGACTGAGCTGCGGTGCCTACAGGTGCGCGTCGGCGAACTGGCGGGGGGAGAGGATGGCGATGCCCTCCCAACGGCCGAGAGCGAGGAGGTCGGAGTCGCCCGAGACGATCACGTCGGCGGCTGCGGCCCTCGCGCAGGCCAGGAACTTGTCGTCGGAAGGGTCGCGGCACACCGGCTCGCGCAATGGCACCGCGTGGACCAGCCGCCATCGCGTCGCGAGGTGGGAGAGGATCGGCAGCGCATCGTCTCCGCTGTAGCGTCTGGCCACCTTTTCAGATGCGACGACGTATTCATCGAGGATCGCGCGCGACACCAGAACCTCGAACCGACCATTCTGCCATTCCTCGAGGATCCGCCCGGGGGTACCGCCGAAGAAGATCCCGGAGAGCAAAACATTCGTGTCGAGTACGACCTTCACTGCTCCTCACGGGCTTCCCGGATCGCGTCGCGGATGTCCTCTTCGGTCAGTCCGGCCTCGGCTGCAGCCGCCCGTGCCCGCGCGAGCAGCTCCTCGAATTCCTCCCGGCTCGGCGGCCGGATCGCTTTCAGAATCACGGTGTCCCCCTCTCCGAGCACGACGAACTGTGCCCCGGTCTCCAGCCCGAGACGTGTGCGGATCTCCTCCGGGATCACGACCTGTCCCCGAGAGGACAGCTTGGTGGTGGCGATGCGGCTCATGAGCGCTCCTCCTGGTGGTGTCAGTCTTACCAGTAAGATCGCTGACGCCGCTGCCAGCCACAAGCCTTCGGATCAGGCGCAGGCCGACAACGCGCACTCATTCATAGGCTGCCCAGCGGGGCACTTCCATGGCCGGAAGGGACGGAAAGGCGGGCCCGGCCATGGCTGACACCGCCCTGGACCAGGTCGAGCGGCTCCTCCAGCTCATCCCCCTCGCCGGCCGGCCCGGCGGGATCGCATACGACGAGCTGGCCGACGCCCTGGGCATCGACCGCGCGCGCCTCGACCGCGACCTCGAGACCCTCACCGCCCGGGACTTCTACCTCCCCGGCGGCGCCGTCAACGACCTCCAGGTCTTCCTCGAGGAGGACCGGGTGCGGGTGTGGACGACCGGGCACCTGCGGCGGCCGGCGCGTCTGTCGGCTGGAGAGGCGGCGGCGCTGGATCTGGGGCTTCGGCTGCTTCGAGCCGAGGTCGAGGGGTCCTCTGGCGACCCGGGCGAGGCCGAGACTGCGGGCGACTCCAGTGACG
>JBKGZE010000283.1:0-4039 GCA_046545735.1 Gemmatimonadota bacterium
CTTCGTTCCAGTCCCCGTCCGGTCCGCGCCGGCCCTGCCACGGCCACCTCACCCCGGCGCCGTCCCGCTACGTCAGGTCGCTGTGGCAGTACCGGCAGATCTTCGCGCCCGGCAGGATCAGCTCGGCGCAGTACGGGCACGGCTGCCGCCGCTCCTCCCCCGCCGTGAGCGCCGGGGCCCGCGGAGCCGCCGCGACCGCCGGTGCGGGGGCGGCCGGCGGGAGTGGCTCGGTCAGGAGCTTGTGGCTGCGGACCGCCTCGATGAACTCCTCCCGGCTGTTGTACGCCCGGACCCGGTCCGGCATGAAGAACGCTTCCACGAGCCCGGCGACGGAGGGGATCAGCGTCCAGAAGAAGACCAGGTAGAGGAGCCCCAGGTTGTCGCGCAGGTAGAACCGGTGCGCGCCGAACCCACCGAGGAAGATGGCCAGCAGCGTGCCGATGGTGGCGTCCTTGCCCTGACTCGTCTGGCTCGTGGTGTCCCGCTTCTTGTTGGCCGACGCGTACTCGTCCAGCGCGGCCTCCAGCGACTCCAGGCTGATCCCCGCGTCCTGCGCCACCGCCCGCAGCGCCGCCACGCTGCTCGTCTCCCGCCGATCCCGGTCCAGCTCGGCGGCGCGCGCCAGGATGTCCGGCACGCGGTGATCAGGAATCGATTCTTCAGGTCTGCGGTCTGTCACCAGCTTCTCCTGTACTACCCACAGCGGGTCCTGGCAGCAGGCACGAGCCCCGGCAATCTGCGCCGATCTCCGTCGCAACTCAAGGCCGGACGGGCCGGTCGGACCGATTCAAGCCATGCCTCCGCCCTGAGCTCGCGCGACCACCGGCGCTGGCACGATCCTCTTGACCGCCGATCCCCGGCCGCGCATCCTGCCGAAAGCGGCCGGAGGCTCGTTCGGATCCCCCTGCCCCTCGGCCCGCCTCGAACACGGGAACAGCGCGATGAAGCGAATCACCCTCGCCGCGGCCTGCCTGGCCGCTAGCTGGGGAGCGGGGTGCGCCTCGGTGCCCTTCGAGCCGGACCAAAGACTCGCGGAGCGGGCGGCGGTGAGCACGTCGGTCTGGGAGGACGTCGCCCGGCGGGGGGCCTGGCCGAGGGCGGACGACATGCGACCGGACGTGCGCCTGGTAACGCCGCGCATGTGGACGTCCGGCGGGCGCAAGATCGAGATTGTGGCGGACTCGAGGCTTGGGCGGCCGGACCGACCGCCGCACCGCGACACCCTGACGGGGCCGGCGGCCGTATCGGCGTACCTGGAGAGGCGCCGCTCGGAGGACGCGCCGGCGCTCATCTTCGAGCTCACCACGGTGGACGTGCTGCTGTGCGACGACGCCGTGGTCCAGCTGGGGCGCTACCGGTCGCCGACCAAGCGGACGGGCGGCATGCGGGTGGCCGAGCAGCCGTTCACAGCCCTCTGGCGACGCGGGGACGACGGTCGCCTGCTCCTGCAGGGCCTCTGGATGGCGCCGACGAGCGAGACCGCCGGCCCGTCCAGCCTGGGGAAGGCGTGTCTGTTTAGCTGGGCGGTGCACCGATCGGCTCAAGCGGTCGGAACACGCTGGGGCGCCGTGCTCGCCGGCACGGGCGTCACCAGCGCCGGCCTCCCGGCGGCGACGCCCGCGTTCAGCGATCGGGACTGGACGCTGAGCGACGGCCGCGAGGCCGCCTACGCCGCGACCGCGCAGCTGTTCTTCCGGCTCACCCCGCGCTGGCAGGTCCACGGCCTGCTGGAAGGCCAGCTCCCGGGATCCGTGACCTACAGCAGCCACGGCACCCGGGTCGTCCTCGAGCAATGGGGAGGACTGGCGGCGGCGCTGGCGGCCCTGGAATGGCGCAGCCTGCGGCTCGGCGCCGGCCCCGCACTGGCCTACCGGCAGTGGGAGTGGACCGAGTCGTTCAACCACTCCATCTGGGAGCCGGCCGCGCCCGTGTCCGGATCGCTGCTGGCTCCCGGGGCCATCCTGCACGCCGCCATCGCCCAGCCGGTCATGGACTTCCTTTTCCAGGCGTCCGTCCAGCACCGGCTGTTCGGAGCCGTCGACGGCCCCGGGTACCTGGAAGCCGAGCTCGTCCCGGCCAGCCTGAGCGCGACCGCGTTCTCCGTCGGCGTCGGGTACACGTGGTGAGGGACGACGGGCGGCGGCCCTGAGCGGTCACCGCTGGAGCTCCGGGCTGGTTCCTGGCTCTCTCCGAGCTTCTCGAGGACAGGCTGGAACGGCCAGTGGGAAGAGCGAGTTCTAGAGTAGAGCCAGGATGGTCGGGGCGTCGGCCATGGGAACCGGAACTGATCGGAAGTCGTTTTCGTTGCGTGTTACGAGGTAGTCAGCACCGATCTTGAGAGCAGCGGCCGCCTGTACGGCGTCTTCGTAATCGCTCGTGGACAGCTCGAGCGCTCGCTGGAAATCGGCCCTGGTAATCGTGGCTACGTCGAGGATGCGAAGGAGGTCAGTCACCGCGGTCTTGGCGGTCTTCCGATCCTGGCTCTGAGCCACGACGTAGTAAATGGTCGGAAGGGTGTGAGGAGCTACGAATCCTTCTGCCTGGTTGGAATCGATTGCTGAGAGCAGGCGTGACGCTGCATCACTCCATGGCTCTCGATCCAGGAGGACGTCGAGAAGAACGTTGATGTCGAGGAGGAGCTTCACGAGCCGTACTTGTCGAGAAGATGGCGCCGGTACTCCTCACGGTCTGGACCTCCTTCGGCGATACCGCGCAAACGCTTGACGGTGGGAGTCAGCTCTGAGTCCTTCTCCTTGTCGTCAGGGAGCTGAGAGAGGAATTCGCCTACCAGGCGGGAGATGCTGGTCTTGTGACGCTTCGTGTAGCGCCGGGCACGCTCAGCCGTCTCATGATCGAGCGTTATGTTGAGTCGTTTCTTCGGCACGGGCCCTCCAGTGCGTATGAGGGATACAGAATGATACGCATGGGGCTACGACAGGTCAATAGTGGAAACCGAATCGACCGGCTTCTGCGAGAGGACGACCGATGCTACAGGCGTGCATCAGAGGCGCGCTTGGCCGCGTACACTACGAGACATGCCGGGTCGGTATCCGGGCTTCGCGCCCGTCATCCCGGCGGCCCCACCCTCGTCAGCGGGACCCCCCGGGGCTGCCATGACGGACGCGAAGCCCCTCACCCGCACTCGCTGTAGCCGCAGCTCGGGCACTTGGCGCAGCCCTCGGCGAACATGAGGTCGCTGGCGCACTCCGGGCAGGTGCCGATGAAGGCGTCGCCCGGGTCGTAGTAGTCGAGGGAGCGCTGCTCGGCGTCCGGCCCGCGGCCGACGTCCGCCCTGCCGGTGTCGGGCGTATCGGTCCGGATGGCGGCCGGCGCGCTCCGTGGCGCGGCGCCGCCGAGGCCGAGCTCTTCCTGGATGCCCTCTTTCTCCTGCATGTGGAGCTGGAGGACCTGGCCGATGGCGTCGGGCATGGAGAGGACCTTGTTGGGCCCGATGCCGACGGCGCGGTCGCAGGAGATGCCCCGGAGCTGGTTGACCACGTCGTCCATGGGGATCCCGGAGCGGAGGGCCAGGGAGATGAGGCGGCCGATGGCCTCGGCGTGGGCCATGGCGGCGCCGCCGGCCTTGCCGAGGGTGGCGAAGACCTCGAACGGGTGGCCGTCCTCGTCCTCGTTGACGGTGACGTAGAGGTCGCCCAGCGGGCTCCGCATCTTTCGGGTGGTGCCGTGGAGCGCCTGGGGCCGGGTCCGCTTGTGGAGCCGGCGCTGGTTCTTGATCTCGAGCTCGCGGAGCGCCTTCTCGGTCTCGTACATACGGCGGGTGGCGGCGAGGGTCAGCGCGATCGCGAGGTCGGCGGTGGCGTCGGTGAGGACGTCGGGCGTGTTGGTCACGATCACGCCGTTCTGCTTCGCGGCCTCGAGGTCGATGTTGTCCACGCCCACCCCGAAATTGGCGATGATGGCTGCCTTGCGCGCGGAGCGGGCGAGCAGGTCGCGGTCGATCGGCTCGGTGATGGTGGAAAGGACCCCGTCGGCCTGGTCGAAGGCGGCCTCTAGCCGGTCGCGGGCGAAGGGCACGTCC
>JBKGZE010000284.1:0-4037 GCA_046545735.1 Gemmatimonadota bacterium
AGACAATGCTGGCCGTGGCGCTTGCCCGGAGCCTGGCGGAGGGGGGCGGCCCCGCGCCGCTTCTTCTGGACTGCGACGTGGAGGCTCCGGACGCGCACCTCTTCCTGGACCCGGTGGTGGAGCGGGAGGAGACCGTCATCGTTCCGGTGCCCCGGATCGACATGAATCGCTGCACGTTGTGCGGGGAGTGTGCCCGGGCGTGTCGTTTCAACGCCCTTGCCATCCTGGGCGAGACGGTCCGGGTCTTCCCCACGCTGTGCCATGGCTGTGGCAGCTGTGCCCTGCTCTGCCCGGAGCGGGCGATCACCGAGGTGCCCCGGCCGCTGGGTCGGCTGGAAGCGGGAACGGCGGCGCCCGGGATCCGGTTCGCGCAGGGCGTGCTGAACGTGGGCGAGGCGATGGCCGTGCCGGTGATCCGGCGGCTCGAGGGGTGGGCGGCGCCGGCTGCTGGCGGGGCAGTGATCCTCGACTCGCCGCCCGGGACGTCGTGTCCGATGGTGGAGGCGGTGGGCGGGTGCGACTATGTGATCCTGGTGACGGAGCCCACGCCGTTCGGGCTGCACGACCTGGAGCTGGCGGCGGAGGTGGCGCGAACGCTGGGCGTGCCGGCCGGCGTCGTGGTGAACCGGGACGGCGCGTCGTACGAGTCGCTGGACCGGTTCTGCGACCGGGAGGGGCTGCCGATCCTGCTCCGGATCCCGTTCTCGCGGGAGATCGCGGAGGCCACGGCCCGCGGGCAGACGCTGGTCGACGTGGAGCCGGGCTACGCTCCGCTCCTCCGGGAGCCGGTGGCGCGGCTGGAGGCGGAGGTCGTCGGGTCGGCCGCGACCGGCCGATCCGGCGCGGCGCAGGCCGCGGGAGGGCCCGAGCCGGGGTCACCCGGCGTGCCGGGCCCGGGCCGGGTCGAGGGGGAGGTCACATGAAGCAGCTGGTGGTGCTGAGCGGGAAGGGCGGGACCGGGAAGACCGCGGTCACGGCGGCCTTCGTCCACCTCACCCAGCGGGCCGGCGGCGTGGCGGTGGCGGTGGACGCGGACGTGGACGCCGCGAACCTGGAGATCCTCGTGGGCGGAGAGCGGTTCGAGGAGCACGAGTTCGTGGGCGGGGTGGTGGCGCGGATCCAGTTCGAATACTGCTCCGGCTGCGGGACGTGCGAGGAGGTCTGCCGCTTCGACGCGATCCGGCCGGCGGAGCGGTGGGGCTTCGAGGTGGACCCGCTCGCGTGCGAAGGGTGCGCCGCGTGCTTCTACCAGTGCCCGTACGAAGCGATCGAGCTGGTGCCGCGAGTCTGCGGCGTATGGTACCGATCGTCCACCCGGGCGGGGCGGCCGTTCTTCCACGCCCGACTCCGCCCCGCGCAGGAGAACTCGGGACGGCTGGTGGCGCTCATCCGGGAGAAGGCCAGGACGGCCGCGACACAGGGGAACGTTCCGCTGATCATCGTGGACGGTCCGCCGGGGATCGGCTGTCCGGCGATCGCCGCCTCCACGGGCGCCGACCTGGCGCTGATCGTGACCGAGCCCACCGTGGCCGGCCTCCACGACCTGCGCAGGGCGCTGGCGATGACGGCCCATTTCGAGCTCGACCGTGTGGTGTGCATCAACAAGCACGATCTCCACCCCGCCGGTACCGCCGCCATCGAGGCGGCGTGCGCCGACCTGGGCGTGGAGGTGGTGGGCTCCATCCCCTTCGACGAGGAAGTCCCGGCCGCGATGGCGGAGGGCCGGGCGGTGACGGAGCTCCACCCGGTTCGGGCGGCGACGGCGGCCCTCGAAGGAGTCTGGGAGCAGGTCCAGCATCGACTGAACGGCCACGCCGCCAGGACTCTCGGCGGCGTGGCACTCCCGGCCCACGCCGCACCGCCGTCCCGGAACGGCGCGGCACGACAACCCTCGGACCCCGGAGCCGCCGCGGATCCCTGAGACGGGGCGATATGACCGAGCTCGCGATCGAGACACTGGGAGCGCCGGTCCTGCGGCAGCGGGCGGCGGAGATCGAGGAGATCGACGACGAGCTCCGGACCCTGGTCGAGCGCATGTTCCGAACCATGTACGCGGCGTCCGGACAGGGACTCGCCGCGCCACAGGTCGGTCTTTCCCGCCGCCTCGCCATCGTCGATGTGCCACCCGGCGGACCGGACCGGTACGTCCTGGTCAACCCCCGGGTGGTGTCCGCGAGCGACGACGAGCTCAGCGGGGTCGAAGGCTGCCTCAGCATCCCCGGGGTGGCGGACACGGTGCGCAGGCCCGCAGAGGTCGTGGTCGAGGCGACGAACCTGGACGGGCACCCCTTCGAGCTGGCGGCGGCCGGCGAGCTGGCCCGCTGCTTCCAGCACGAGATCGACCACCTGGACGGGATCCTCTACATCGACCGCCTTTCCGCCCTCGCCCGCACCATGCTGCTGAAACGCTACCGGAAGCTGCAGGCGCGGCAGGGGCGCGGGGCGGGTCAGCCTCGCTGACCGCTCCCGGGCAAACGCCCCGGGCAAACGCCCCGGGCGAGCGCCCCGGGCGAGGGGTTTCGGGGGCCCGGCGGATTCCGTATTCTGCACCTGCGACAGGGGTGCCGGCGAGTCCGGCTGAGAGCATACCCTTACGACCTGATCCGGATAATGCCGGCGCAGGGAGTCCACCGCCCGCACGCCCGTCGCTCGTACCCGAGACCCTCAATCGAGCGACAGGAGATCCATGAGCTTCACCGACGCGCAGCTGGAGCGGCTCCGTCCCCTCTGGGACGAGATGCTGGGCCACCCCTTCCTGATCCGGACCCGGGATAGCGAGATCCCGGACGAGACGTTCGCCACCTGGATGCAGCAGGACTACCTGTTCGTGGAGGCGGCGATCCCATTCATGGCGGCGTTGCTGCCGAAGGCGCCCGAGGCGCACTGGGAGCCGCTGGCGGGCGTGATCCAGGCCTTGCAGAAGGAGCTGCGCCTGTTCGAGGAGCGCGGCCGGGCGGTGGGCGTGGAGCTGCGTGCCGCGCCGCCGTCGTTCACCTGCCACGCGTACGTCCAGTTCCTGATGGCCACGGCGTACCGGAGCACGTACGCGGAAGCGTACACCGTGCTCTACGCCGCGGAGAAAGCGTACCACGACTCGTGGCGAGTGGTGCAGGCGGGGCTGGACGAGTCGTCGCCGTGGCACCCGTTCGTGGAGAACTGGGCCGGCGACGAGTTCGCCGCGTACGTGGAGTACCTGGAGGGCGAGCTGAACGGGCTGGCCGAGACGGCGGGCGACGCCGAGCGGGCGCGCATGGCCGAACTCTTCGAGATCACCACGAAGTACGAGATCGCGTTCTGGGAGATGGCGCTCACGGCGAGCGACTGGCCCGGCACCACCGCGGCGCCGATCCGCCCGGCCGGGGAGGGCTGAGATGGCGTTCACCGACGAGCTGTACCGGACCGCCGCGGACATCTGGGCGGCGCAGCTCGAGCACTCGTTCGTCCAGGAGCTCGGGGACGGCACCCTGGCGGAGGAGCGCTTCAGGCGCTGGGTCCGGCAGGACTACCTGTACCTCAAGGAGTTCGCCCGGATCTTCGCCTGGGCAGCGGCCAAGGCGGAGCGATTGGAGTCCATGGGTTGGTACGCGTCGGTCCTCGACCTGACGCTCAACACGGAGATGGAGCTCCACCGCCAGTACGCCGCCCGGTTCGGCATCTCCGGGTCGGAGCTGGAGGCGGAGCCCATGTGGCCGACCACCCGCGCATACACCGACTTCCTGGTCCGGACCGCCGCCGATGGGGACATGCTCGACCTCCTGGCCGCGCTCCTGCCGTGCGCGTGGGGATACTGCCACGTCGCCCAGAACCTGGCCGAGCGTAGGCGCCCCGCGGACCAGCGCTACGTCGACTGGATCGACCAGTACGCGTCCGACGAGTTCGAGGACGCCGCCGAGTGGCTGCGGACCGAGCTGAACCGGCTCGTGGAGAACGCCGGCCCCGAGAAGCGTGAGCGACTGAAGCGACTCTTCGTCGTCTCCAGCCAGTACGAGTGGATGTTCTGGGAGATGTGCTGGCAAGGTGAGTCCTGGCCGGTGTGA